>JAOPWM010000210.1 GCA_025965695.1 Blastococcus sp. | reverse complement strand
CCAGGCAGCCGCCGCGCGCCCGGGCCAGGGCACCGCCGCCGCCGTCGCCCCGGCCGGCTCCTACCAGGACTACGCGATGAACAAGGTCGGTGGCAGCCAGTTCACCTGCCTCGAGAACTTGTGGGGCAAGGAGAGCGGCTGGAACCCCAACGCGCAGAACCCGGGCAGCACCGCCTACGGGATCCCGCAGTTCCTGGACTCCACCTGGGGCGGCACCGGCATTGCCAAGACCTCCGACGGCTACCGGCAGATCGACGCCGGCCTCATCTACATCGACAGCCGGTACGGCTCGCCCTGCGGCGCGTGGTCGCACTCGCAGTCCGCCGGCTGGTACTGAGCCGCTGATCACGGGGTAGCGGCCGGTCGTGGCCGTGCACATCGGGACGTCGGGCTGGAGCTACAGCCACTGGGACGGCGTCCTGTACCCGCTGGGCACGCCGCCGCGGGACCGCCTGGCCCACTACGTGCGGCGGTTCGGCACCGTGGAGCTCAACGCCAGCTTCTACCGGTGGCCCCGGGACGCCACGTTCGCGAGCTGGCGCCGCCGGTTGCCCGAGGGGTTTGCGCTGTCGGTGAAGGCTCCGCGCGGCCTCACCCACGCCAAGCGGCTCTACGCCCCCGAGCCCTGGCTGCCCCGGCTGGCGTCGGCCTGGCACGAACTCGGCGACCGGCGCGCGGTCCTGCTCGTCCAGCTGCACCCCGCGCACGTGCGCGACGACGCCCGGCTGGACTGGTTCCTGGCCGGGCTGCCGTCGTGGATGCGGGTGGCCGTCGAGTTCCGCCACCCCAGCTGGCAGGACGAGGCGGTGTACGCGTTGCTCGAGCGGCACGGCGCGGCCTACTGCATCATGAGCGGCGCCGGGTTGCCGTGCGTGCTCCGGGCGACCGGGCCGTTCGTCTACGTCCGGATGCACGGCCCCGATCCGGGGCACCTCTACGCCGGCTCCTACAGCGACGCCGACCTCCGCTGGTGGGCCGACCGGGTGGGGGAGTGGGCCGGCTCGGGCCGCGACGTCTTCGTCTACTTCAACAACGACGGCCACGGGCACGCCGTCCGCAACGCCGAACGACTCCGCGAGTTCGTCTCCGCCTGAGCGCCCCGGTCAGCCGGGGAGCAGCCCCGCCCGGGCCTTGGCCAGCAGTGCGGTGTGCACCGCCGCGTCCACCTGGGCGGCGAAGCCGGGATCGCTGTCGCTGCGGGCGAGGACGGCGTCGATCATCGCCGGGACGGTCGTGGCGTCCACGGTGAGCACCAGGGTGCCGCCCGCCGCCAGGAACCGGACCGCGCGATCCCCGGCGGGGACGCCCCCGACCGCGCGGGCGTTGCCGACGTCGTCGGAGATGACCACGCCGTCGAAGCCCAGCCGGCCGCGCAGCAGGTCGGTGAGGACGAGCGGGGAGAACGCCGCCTGGGAGGTCGGGTCCAGCTGCGTGTACGTGGCCGACGACGCCATGACGAAGGGGCGCGCGGAGGAGTGCGCCAGTCGGGCGAACGCGGCGACCTGCTCCTCGCCCGCCGTGGTCGTGCTGTCGACCACCTCCGCGCTCGTGTCGGTGTTCCCCGGCACCCGGCCCAGCCCGGGGAAGTGCTTGAGGGTCGCCGTGACGCCGTGCGCGGCCAGCCCGTCGACCACCGTTCCCGCCGCGGCGGCCACCACGTCAGCCGCGCTGCCGTACTGCCGGTCGACGGCCCCGATCGGGGGGTTGGCGCTCTCGGACCCGGCGGGCACCACGTCGACGACCGGCGCGAGGTCGAGGTTCACACCCGCGTCGTGCAGCGCGGCGCCGAGGCGGTCGGCGACCCCGGCGAGCTCGGCGGGCGACAGCGTTCCCTGGTCCCGGGCCGACGGCAGCAACTCGAAGCCGGGCCCCTGCAACGACTGGACGCGCCCACCCTCCTGATCGGCCGCCACCCAGAGCCCCGGGCCCGGCGCGGCGGACTGCCAGCCGGCGACGGTCGTGGCGAGCTCGGTCGCGGCGGCCTGGGACCGGCCGGCGAGGAAGATCCCGCCCACGCCGCTCCGCGCCAGTCCGTCACCGGCGGACAGGTCCTCCAGCCGGACGCCGACAACGAACAGCTGGGCCACCTGCGCGTGCCGGTCCAGGCCTGCGAGCGCCGACGTGACCACGTCCTCCGGGCTGGTCGTCGCCGTCCCGGAGGATGACGGCGCGGTCGCGGAGGACCCCGTCGGCGCCGAGTGGTCAGAACCCTCTGACGAGCAGGCGGCGAGCGCGACCAGGAGGCAGCCGAGCACGGAGATCCGGCGGGCAGGCGTGTGCATGGCTCTCCTCCGCGGGTCCCGGCGGGATCCGGCCCGGTGGGCCGTCGCCGGTGAGTCTGCCGGATCGGTCTCAGCGCTGGTCACGCCGCAGCGGATGGTCCGCGGGGATCTCCACGAGCACGATCCGCACCCCGTCGGGGTCCTCGATCCACATCTCGATCAGGCCCCACGGCTCCGCCTGCGGGGGCCGGAGGACCGGCACCCCGGCGGTCGCCAGGCGGGCGTGCTCGGCCGTCACGTCGCGCACCTGCACCCACAGGGCCAGGCCGCGCGGGGGTTCGTCGGACTGCCCGGACAGCTCGAGCAGCCCGTTGCCGAGGAAGAACACGACACCGGGGTGCTCCGGCGGTCCGAACTCCCGGTACACGGCCAGACCCAGCATCCCGCCGTAGAAGGCGCGGCTGCGCGCGGGGTCCGACGGTCGCAGCAGCACGCGGCTGCTCAGCACCTCCATGCCGGCATCCTCACCCAGGAGGTGAGTTGTAGCGTGGCGGCCGGCCGCGCGAGGGCGCGCCGGAGGAGGAACGACGTGTCCGCACCGCAGACCGCCCGCGCCGACGTGCCCACCGACGCCGCCGCGCGCTACGGCAAGCAGCTGGTCGCCCACCTCGGCCGCAAGGTCGAATGGACGACCGAGGGGCCGGTGTCCACAGCAGCCATCGGCGGCGGCACCGGCATCATCGAGGTGGGCGACGGCGTCCTGACCCTGCGCGCGCAGGCGCCGGACACCGAGGCGCTGGAACGGGTGCAGGACGTGCTGGGCCGCCATCTGGAGCGGTTCGGCCAGCGCAACGAGTTCGTCGTCACCTGGGCCGTGGACCCGTCGGCGGGCCGCCCCGCCGGCTGACATCAGGGGGCGGGTCTCGCCCTCCGTCGGCTCCGGGCCTACGGTCGGGGTATGGGCGGGGACCAGGAGCAGGCGGCGCCGGAGACGGCACCCAGCGGCCGCGTCGGGCGCTCGATCGACGAGTTCGTGCACCAGTTGCGTGGGTTCACCGAACGCGCGAGATCCCTTGCGGGCGCCGTCCCGTCGAAGTTGTCCCTACCGTCGCTGCCCAGCCCGCCGGGCGCCATGTCCGCCGCGCAGCTGCGGGCCGTCGCGCAGACGGTCACCGCGCAACGGCAGTCGATCGCCGCGATGCGGGCGCAGCTGGACGCGTTCGACCAGCAGCTGGCCGTGTTCGAGCGGATTCTCGACCCACTCGTCGACTGGAGTGCCACCTGGGCTCGCCTGGAGGAGGCCGTCGGCGACTTCGTCCGGCCGAGCGGGTCCGACGCGAAGAACGCCGGCTAGAACCCGGCGAGGTCGTCCGGGTCGTCGTCCTTGGGGCGCCGGCGCAGGATCCCGGTCACAGAGCCCATCCGGGTCTGGGCCTGCCGGAGCCCATGGATGAGCGGCATGAGGTCGTCGTGGATGCGACGCAGCGTGTCGGGCACCGTGTCGACGACGGGATCGTCGAGGACCCGGCCGACGCGTTCGAGCCCTGGCCGGAGGGCGCGCACCGGCTCTTCCAGCTCCTCGACCAGGTCCTCGAGGCGTTCGGCGATCCGCTGCGCCGACTCGATCGTCTCGCGGGCCATGGTGGTGGCCTGGGTGAGTTCCCGGACGGTTCCGTTCAGGTCGCTCAATGTCCGCGGCAGCTGGGCCAGCGCTTCGGTCTGGGTCTGCAGGAGGCTCAGCAGGTCGCTGAGACCGGGGATGCGTGGCATCCCGAGCCCGCGGAAGGGGTCCACGCCCGCAACCGTCCGCGACCGGGGCTGGGCGCGCAACCCGGGCCATCGTCCACCGGGGCTCGGTCCAGCGGCCGGTGGTTCGACCCCGCTGGACCTGGGTCCTTCGGACCGCCGGCGTTCCGAAGGACCGTGCGGACACTGTCCCGCGGCTCCGCGACGTCCGCTCGGCGGCGGTCAGTCGGGCCGTAGCTGCCCGGTTCCCACGAACCGCTCGGCCACGTCGCGGACCTTGGTGTTGCTCTCCATCGACACCCGGGTGAGTACCTGGAACGCCTGGTCGGCGGTCAGCTTGAAGCGCTCCATGAGGATGCCCTTGGCCTGGTCGATCACGGCCCGGGAGTCGAGCGCGGTCTGCAAGTGCCCGGCCCGCTCGACCGCGCTCTCGTACAGGTACATGTTCGACACCGGGACGACGGCGTAGGCGGCGAAGCGCGCGACGAGGTCCAGCGTGCGGCGATCGGAGACGGTGAACTCGCGGGCATAGACGTTGAGCGCCCCCGACACGAGTTCCTGGACGGGCAAGGGGAAGGACAGCACGCTGCCGCAGCCCTGCTCGACGGCGCGCTCGGCGAACTCGGCCCACTCGGCGGGCGCCCGGGTGTCCACCATCTCGCTGCGCCGCCCGCTCTCGGCGGCGGCGAGGCACGGCCCTGAACCGAGCTGGTACTGCACCTCGTCGAGACGCTGCGCGAGCTCCCCGCTCGAGGCGACGGTCACCGGCTTCCCGCGATCGACGATGGTCACGGAGGTGACCGGCTCTCCGGGCAGGACCTGCGTCGCGAGGGCGGTCACCCGCTGCAGGACCGACTCCAGGGAATGCTCGGCGAAGGAGAGCCGCCCGAGTTCGTCGAAGGCGGTCTGGACGGCGACAGCGTCGTCGTCGGGGGAATTCACGTACTGCGCTCCGTGGGATGTGGCACCGGACGACACGTGCCGGCAGTGACGGCCGGGACCCCCGTGGTCTCCAGGGTCCCGCCCGGGAGGGACCGCGGTCCCTGCACTGCACGCCGGCTGTGTGACGCGCAATCGCGTCGCGATCATAACCAGGGGCCATGCATCGGCTGCCGGCTGCCGGCTGCCGGGGAATGCGGCCGCGGTGTTTTCGCGCGGGCCGCTCGCATCCGCGTAGCGACGAAGGGTTCGGATGGGCACACGGCTCACGGCGTCCAACACGTGGCTTCGTGATGCGGGGTCGGCGACGACCTCCACCCTTCCTGAGCCGGACTGTGCAGTCGGGTGCATGATCGCCGGAGGCGGCCCATGACGCCTGATTCCGAAGTTGCACTCCTTCCCGACGACGCCCTCGACCGACTGGGGCGGATACGGCTGACCGACCACTCGATGCGGTCCCTGCTCGGGGAGATCGCCTCGCTGGCCGGGAGCAGCCTCCCCGGCCGGCCGGAGGCGTCGGTGACCCTGCTGACCGGCGACGACCCGGTCACGGCCGTGTACACCAGTCAGGTCGCCAAGGAACTCGACGAGACGCAGTACGGCGAGGACGGCGGGCCGTGCATGCACGCCGCTGCCATGGGGGAACTTGTCGCGATCGAGGACATGCGAACCGACCCGCGGTGGGCCGGGTTCCTCGAGGCGGCGGTGGCGCGGGGACGCCTGAGCTCGCTGTCGCTGCCGCTGTCGATGCACGAGAATGTCAGCGGTGCCCTCAACATCTACGCCTGTCACCCCTCGGCCTTCGACGAGCGAGGCCGGGACGTCGCCCGGAGGTTCGCCTCCTACGCGGCGGTGGTCGCGGGCAACATGCTGGTGTACGAGAGTGCGCTGGACCGGGCCCGGAACCTGGAGGCCGCGCTGGCGTCCCGGGCGGTGATCGATCAGGCCAAGGGCGTCCTCATGGAGCGCTTCAAGCTGACCGCAGACCAGGCGTTCCAGGCGCTGGTCCGCGTCTCGATGGAGAGCAACAAGAAGGTCCGCGAGATCGCCCAGCAGTTCGTCGAGACCGGCGAGCTCGACACCCTCCGGCCGCGCTGACGCTCAGAACCAGGTCGTGACCCGGACCGTCGTCCCGCGGTCGGAGGAGCGGACCTGCACCAGGTCGCAGAGCTGGTTGACCAGATAGAGCCCCCGGCCGCCCTCGGAGTCGAGGGGCGGGCTCAGCCGGCCGGTCAGGGGATCGGTGACGGTGCCGGCGTCGGTGAACTGGACGACGGCGGCACCGTTCTCCAGCCACATCGCCAGCGTTCCCGTGCCGCCGCCGTGGCGGATGCTGTTGGTGGCCAGCTCCGAGGCAGCCAGCTCGAGCACCTCCACCCGCTCCGCCGGCAACCCGCAGGAGCGGGCCCACTGGGCCACGGTGCGGCGGGTGGCGGGGATGTCAACGGGGCCGTAGACGCCGCGGAGGACGGCGTCGTCGGGTTCGGGCAGCCCCTCCGCGAAGGCCGCGACGTGCCCGCCGGTGGCGTAGGCGTCGCTGGGCAGCCGGGTCGAGGACGTGGAGCGCACGGGGTGGGTGTGCAGGGCGGCCTGGGTCACCGCGCGCGGGAGGTGCTCCTGGTCGTAGGGGCACAGCAGCCGCCAGCCCGGTCCGCCGTCGAATGCGTGGTTGAGCAGCAGTTCGTGCAGCCGGCACTCGACCAGCTCGGCCGTTCGCCGGCCGGGGAAGGCGGGTTCGCCGATGCCGCGCAGCCGACGGCCCGCGCTGGTGTGCCGGTCGAGGGCGGTGGCCCACACTCCGATGATCCGGCCGGGGTTGGCGCCGATCTCGGCCATGTCGAGGAACTCCACGGCGCAGGCGTCGTCGCCGAGTGCGTCGCGGAGCAGCTCCAGGCGGGGACGGGGCTCGGCGACCACGACGGCCTCGTCGCGCTCCAGTCCGTCGCGGACGAACGGCAGGAGACCGGCCAGGAAGTCCGCGTCCCCGCGGTAGAACATCGCCTCGTGCTCGAAGCGGTCGACCGACACGGTCATGGGGACGATCACGCGAGCGCCTCCGCGAAGGTGACCGGGGCGAGCCTCGCGAGATCGAGGACGTCCCACATCCGGCGGAGGAGAGCCGAGGAGCCGGTCACCTCCACGGCCACCGACCGCGCCCACAGGTCGGCGGCCCACCGGGCGAGGGCCCGGCAGCCCGCGACGTCCATGAACTCCAGGGTGGCGACGTCCAGGACGACCCCGTCGTCCTTCGCCCGTGCCGAAGACAGCACCCGCGCCAGCCGGTCACTGCTGAACGTGTCCACGCTCCCGGCCAGCGTGAGGCGGTCGCCGTCGACGAAGAGCCGGAAGGAGGAGATCTCCTCGGGGGCGCCCAGCAGGGGGTGCACGGACGCGACGTCGGCGAGCGTCTCCTTGTCCAGGTCGGCCCGGTAGGCGCACATCGCCGAGAAGCCGGAGCCCTGCACCGCGTACTCGTCGGCGAGGTGCTCCCATCGGACCAGTTCGGCGCGCTGGGCGGGGTCGGCCGCCAGGTCGGTGACCTCGGCGATCACGCGGAGGCCGCGGTACCCGTCGTCCATCGCGCGCCGTGTCGCAGCGTCGTAGTAGGCCAGCTGCTGCTCGGGGAGGAACGGCCCGGTGGCCTCATAGGCCTCCGCGAGGGTCAGCGTCTCGAGAGCACCCCGCGCGATCAGCCCGGCGACGTCAGCGACCGGCGGGGTCAGTGCCCGCAAACTGTCGATCACCCGCTCGCCGACGCAGAGCAGGCGCTCGCCCCGGGCCAGCCCGCCGGCGAGGAACTCGCGGGCGGCCTCGTCGAAGGCGGCGTCGTCCTCGTAGACCCAGCACAGATGATCTGCGGGGCCCGCTCCGGGGACTTCGGTGACCAGACCGTGGGCGCGCACCTCCACACGGTAAGCCGCCCGCGTCCCCGGGGACAGGTCCGCGGCGGGGTGTCATAGGGCACGCAGGATGTCCTCCACCCGTTCGCGGGCGTCACCGAACAGCATCCGGCTGTTGTCCCGGAAGAAGAGTGGGTTCTGCACCCCCGCGTATCCGGTGTTCATCGAGCGCTTGAAGACGACCACGTTCTCCGCTTCCCACACCTTGAGCACCGGCATGCCGGCGATGGGACTGCCGGGATCGTCCGTGGCCGCCGGATTCACCGTGTCGTTCGCGCCGATGACCAGGACCACCGAGGTGTCGGCGAAGTCGTCGTTGATCTCGTCCATCTCCAGGACGACGTCGTAGGGCACCTTGGCCTCGGCCAGCAGCACGTTCATGTGCCCGGGGAGCCGCCCGGCGACCGGGTGGATGCCGAACCGCACATCGATGCCGCGGTCCCGCAGATGGCGGGTGAGCTCGGCGACGGCACCCTGCGCCTGGGCGACGGCCATGCCGTACCCGGGCGTGATGACGACGGTCTCCGCCTCCCGCAGGAGCTCGGCGGTGTCGGCAGCGGAGATCTCGGTGTGCTCGCCGTAGTCGCGGTCGTCGGCCCCGGCGCTGCCCTCGTTGCCGAACCCACCGGCGATGACCGAGAGGAACGACCGGTTCATCGCCTTGCACATGATGTAGGAGAGGTAGGCACCCGAGGAGCCGACCAGGGCGCCGGTGATGATCAGCAGGTCGTTGCCGAGCAGGAACCCCGACGCCGCGGCCGCCCAGCCGGAGTAGCTGTTCAGCATCGACACGACGACCGGCATGTCGCCACCGCCGATCGAGGCCACCAGGTGCCAGCCCAGCGCCAGCGCCAGGACGGTCACGGCGGTGAGCAGCGCCAGGTTCGGCCGGGCCACGAAGAACACGGTGAGGGCGGCGAAGGCGACCAGCGCCCCCAGGTTCAGGGCGTTGTGGGCAGGCAGGATCAGCGGGTTCGACTTGATCCGGCCGGACAGCTTCAGGAACGCGACGATCGACCCGGTGAACGTCACCGCGCCGATGAAGACCCCGATCACGACCTCGGCCGAGTGGATGCCGAGCAGGTTGCCCGCCACCTCGGTCTGCTCCCCGGCGTTCGCCTCGACCGACAGGTAGCCGTTCCAGCCGACGAGGACGGCGGCCAGGCCGACGAAGCTGTGCAGGATCGCGATCAGCTCGGGCATGCCGGTCATCTCGACCCTGCGGGCGCGCCAGAGGCCGATCCCCGCTCCGACGGCCATCGCGGCGACGAGCAGCGTGACGCCGATCGCGGAGATGCTCCGGGAGGCCAGGCCTATGGTCGCGGCGAGCGCGATCGCCATGCCGGCGATGCCGAACCCGTTGCCCGCCTTCGCGGTCTCGTGCCGGGACAGCCCGGCCAGGCTCAAGATGAAGAGCAGTCCGGCGACGATGTAGGCCGCCGCAGCGGCGGTGACGGCGGTCATCGGGCAGCCCTCGTGGTGGCAGAGTCGCGGGTGAACATGCCGAGCATCCGGCGGGTGACGGCGAAGCCGCCGAACACGTTGATGCTGGCGATCAGGATCGCGACCGCGGCCAGTGCCGTGACCACGGGTTCGCCGTGGCCGATCTGCAGCAGGGCTCCCACCACGATGATCCCGGAGATCGCGTTGGTGACCGACATCAGCGGGGTGTGCAGCGCGTGGTGCACGTGCCCGATGACGTAGAAGCCGACGACGACGGCGAGGGCGAACACCGTGAAGTGCTGGATCAACGCGTTCGGGGAGAACGCTGTTGCCAAGAACAACAGGGCGGCGCCGAGACCCACGAGTGCGAACCTCCGCGACGGCGGTGGTGGTGCCTTATGTGCGGGGGGTCCCGCGGCGGGGGCCGGCGCCGGGACCGGTGCGGCCGACACCTGCACCGGCGGCGGGGGCCAGGTCTTCTCGCCCCTCCGGACGACGGTCATCGCTCGCTGGACGACGTCGTCGAAGTCCAGGACCAGCCGGCCGTCCTTCTCCGGCGTCATGAGCGTCAGCAGGCTGACCAGGTTCTGGCCGTAGAGCTGGGAGGCCTGCGCGGGCAACCGCCCGGGCAGGTCGGTGTAGCCGATGATCGAGACGCCGTTCGCGGTCACGACGATCTCGTCCGGCACCGAGCCCGCCACGTTGCCGCCCTGCGCGGCCGCCATGTCGACGAGCACGCTGCCCGACCGCATGCTCGTCACCATCTCCTCGGTGATCAGCAGCGGTGCAGGGCGGCCGGGGATCAGCGCGGTCGTGATGATGATGTCGACGTCCTTGGCCTGCTCGGCGTACATCTCGGCGGCCCGCCGGTTGAAGTCCTCGGACATCTCGCGGGCGTAGCCGTCGCTGCTGATCTGCTGCTCCGCGTCGGGCACTGCGACGTACTCACCGCCCAGCGAACGCACCTGCTCGGCCACCTCGGGTCGCACGTCGGTGGCGCGGACGATCGCGCCCAGGCTGCTGGCTGCGCCGATCGCGGCCAGCCCGGCCACGCCGGCGCCGACGACCAGCACCTTGGCCGGGGGCACCTTGCCGGCGGCGGTGACCTGGCCGGTGAAGAACCGGCCGAAGGTGTGCGCGGCCTCGATCACGGCCCGGTAGCCAGCGATGTTCGCCATCGAGCTCAGGACGTCCAGCGACTGCGCCCGGGAGATCCGCGGGACGGCGTCCATCGCCAGCACCGTGATCGGCCGTGCGGCGAGCGCGTCGACCAGATCGGGATTGAGCGCCGGGCTGAGAAGGCTCACCATCGTCGCGCCCTCGCGGAGCCGGCCGATCTCCTCGACCGCGGGCGCGTTGACGCGGAGGACGACGTCGGCCTGCCAGGCGTCATCGGCGGTTCCGACGGCCGCTCCCGCCCCGGCGTAGGCCTCGTCGGGGAAGCTGCTGGCCTGCCCCGCGCCGCTCTCGACGACGACGTCGTAGCCGAGGCCCACCAGTTTGGTCACGGTGGCCGGCGTCGCTGCCACCCGTGTCTCGCGGGCCTTCGTCTCGCGAGGAACTCCGATACGCAACGGGGCGCTCCATTTCGTCGCCGGGCCGGCCTCGTCGCCTGCCCGCGGTGGGTGTTCGCTGTCCACGTGATCCCGGGGGATCATGCCTGGTATCGCAGAAGGACACCGATGGGGTCCGCCGATGTGACCGGCGACACGCAGAGTCCCGAGGTCTCGAGCGGCAGCCGGCAGCCCACGTGCGGCTGCCCCCGCTGCTCTGCGTGCACGGACTGGGGCGCCGTGCGTGGTGCTGCGAGCACTGGGAGGTACGGCGACCGCGTCGCGCTGAGTGCGATTGTTCGGCAGTCAGCGTCCGATCGCCCGGTCGCCGCGTGGGCGTCGAGGCTTCCGAAGATTCTCAGGCCATTTCCCGGTTCCGTGCTGGTCAGGGGGTGGAAACTGTCGTACCCCATCCATAGATTCGCTCATGTGTTCGAGGGATACGGCGTCGGCCTGACGGTGACCGAGCTCGGCGTGGAGTCCGGTGCTCCCGTGTCGGGCGCCCGGCGAGCGCGGTTGTCCGAGGTGCTGACCGTAGCGACGCGGTCGGACGCGGAGAAGGCATTGGAGCTCACCCGGATCCAGCGCGCCCGGGCAATGCTGGACGCCTACGAGGCGGCGGTGGTGATGGGCTTCGCGGCTGACCGTCCGGATGCGACGGATCCGCAGCCAGGTCATCCAGCTGCGTCGACCGGTCGAGACGCGCGCAGTCCCATCCCGGGAACGAGTGAGTTCTTCGTCGACGAACTGGCGGCGGTGACCAACTCCTCGGCGTGGGTCGCGGGCCGGCTGGCCGAGGAGTCGTTCGTGCTGATCGAGCGGCTGCCGGCCGTGTGGGGGGCGCTGGCGGACGGGGAGCTGGACACGCGGCGGGCGAAGGTGTTCATCGACATCCTCGGCGCGACGGCGCCCGGAGTTCCGGAAGCGGTCGTGCCGCAGGTGCTCGCCGAGGCGGCAGGACTGTCGCTGGGCCGGCTGCGGTCCCGGTTGCAGAAGGCGGTGCTGGCCGTCGATGCGGCGTTCGCCGAGCAGGTCCGAGCCGAGAAGGAGCGGCAGACCGATGTGCGGGTCTATCCGACGTCACCGGGGATGGCAGAGCTGGCGACGGAGCTGCCGGCGCCGGTCGCCGCCGCGTGCTGGTCGACGGTGGACGAGCTGGCCTGGATGGTGAAGAACGACGGGGACCCGCGGCCGATCGGGCAGCTGCGGGCGCTCACGTTCGCCGACCTCATCCTCCGGCCGTGGGACAACTCCCGGACGCCGGTGTCCGCTGCGCTGACCGTGATCGCCCCGCTGCCCAGCCTCCGTCCCCCGGGTGCGGATGCGGTGCCGCAGGAGCCGGGGGAGGTGAACGGGCAGCCGATCACCGCCGCGCACGTCCGCGAACTGCTGGAGCAACTGGCCGCCCTCTGCCCGGGTGGGCTGCAGGCGCCGACCGGCGGGTCCCTGGAGATCGCGGTCACCGACGCCGACGGCGCGCTGCTGGCCACCACCGGCCGCCGGGAGCTGGAGCGGATCGCCCGCCACGGCTGCCCCGACCATCCCGACGGCGGCCCAGCAGCCGACTGTGGCTGCGCGGTCCTCGACCGGCCACCACCGGTCGACCGGTACCGACCGACCCCGGCCCAGCGCCGGTTCGGGAAGGTGTGGGATCGCACCTGCCGCCACCCCGGCTGCGGGCAGCCGGTCGCGCGGGTCGACCTCGACCACGTCGACGCCTACGCCGACGGCGGCCCCACCGACTGCGCCAACCTCTGCTGCCTGTGCCGCCGGCACCACCGGCTGAAGACCCACGCCCCCGGCTGGCGGTTCGTTCTGACCCTGCAGGGCGTGCTGCGGGTGACCACCCCCAGCGGCGTCACCCGCTCCACCCGGCCGCCGGGCCTGCGGGACCGCATCGAGCAACGGGCCCTGCCCGGCCCACCCCCACCACCGGAGGAAGCGCCGCCCTTCTGAGGCGGTGCGATGTGCAGTGCCGGGAATCGGGCTTCGATGTGTGCCGCCGTAGTGATCGCCCGATCGCGAGGGGTGTCCGTCGGAAGGGGGTCTTCCCACCCAGGACGAAGCGGATTGACGCCCCGAACCCATGCCCCCAGCATCGCGGAGCAGAGGCACCCGAGAGTCCGTCCGCCGGGCGTTCCGGGCGCGTGCCCGAGGGGGACGTCATGCCGATCATCCCGCCAGCCCTGAACGGTGCGGTCGCCGTAGCCACGAACGTGCTCAAGCACGTCCCGTTCGGCCCGCGATTGGTCACCTCGGCGTTCGTGTCGCTCCTGGCGAACGCCACCCCGCCGCGTCCGCGCCCGTTCACGCTGGCCAGCGACTACACCAGCTGGATCAGCCTCACCGACCGCTCGTTCAGCGGCCGGCACCTGCCGGTGGCCCCCGAGGGGCAGCAGTTGCCCACCGAGGCCCAGGTGCTGGAGCTGTTCCGTCGGCCACCCGGGAAGGAGACGCCGTCGGAGGACACCAGCGTGCTGTTCCTGCTCTTCGCTCAGTGGTTCACCGACAGCTTCCTGCGGACCGACCACACCGACTGGCGAAAGAACACCTCGACGCAGGAGATCGACTTCTGTCAGATCTACGGCCTGTCGGAGCCGAAGACCCGGCTGCTGCGCTCGATGGAGGGCGGCCGGCTGAAGTCCCAGCAGATCGACGGCCAGGAGTACCCGCCGTTCCTCTTCGAGCGCACGCCGGGCGGCAGGCACGCGATCAAGCCCGAGTTCAAGGGCCTGCACGACGAGGACTGGCTCCTCGACGTCCTGCTCGCCGGTGTCGCCGACCAGCAGAAGGACCTCTTTTTCGCGGTGGGCCTCGAGCACGGCAACTCGACGGCGGGCAGCACCGCCCTGGACGTCCTCTTCCTGCGCGAGCACAACCGCATCGCGGGCCTGCTGGCCAAGGAGTACGAACTGGGCCGCGAACACCCCGGCTGGGACCGGCGGATGACGGTGACGGACCTCGACGAGCGGCTCTTCCAGACCACTCGGCTGATCATGATCGTGCTGCTGCTCAAGCTCGTGGTCGAGGAGTACATCCGGCACATCGCCCCCCATGACCCGCCGCTGACCGTCGTCCCGGGGATAGCGGCGAACAAGCGCTGGAACAGGTCCAGTTGGATCGCCGTCGAGTTCAACCTTCTCTACCGGTGGCACATGCTGGTGCCCGACCAGGTGACCACCGACGAGGGGCCGGTGTCCTCCAAGACGTTCCTCCGGGACAACAACAAGATCGTCCTGGACCGCGGGCTGGAGTGGCTGATGGGCCAGTGCTCGCGGTCGCGAGCGGCCCGGATCGGGCTGTTCAACACGCCGGACTTCCTCATCGAGCGCCGGACGCCGGACCACCCCGCGGTCGAGGAGCGGTCCATCGCGCTGATGCGGTCGGCCCGGCTGCAGTCCTACAACGCCTACCGGCAGCGGTTCGGGATGCCGCCGAAGCGGGACTTCGCCGACCTGACCTCCGACGTCGAGATCCAGCGGCGTCTCGCTGAGCTCTACGGGGACATCGACCACCTGGAGTGGTACGTCGGGATCTTCGCCGAGGACTACCCCGAGGACCAGATGATGGGGGATCTGCTGACCGCCATGGTCGGCTACGACGCCTTCACCCAGGCCCTGACCAATCCGGTGCTCGCCCCGCAGGTCTTCAACGAGACGACGTTCACCCAGGCCGGGCTCGAGATCATCCGGAAGACGCGTTCGCTGCAGCAGATCCTGGCCCGCAACGCGGCCGACCCCTCCGCGGCCTACTGCCGATTCACCTACGGCCCCGAGCGCTGACCGGAGCGGGATGCGGCCGTCCTTCCCGGCCCTCCCCCCAACGGGGGATCTCGAACACGTTCGGGTGAAGACCGGCACCCACCCAGGCCGAAACAGTTCCAGCGGGTTCCGGTCCCGCTCGCTCAGCGATCCTCGCTGCCGGGCTGAGCCGGGAGGCCGCAGGGTGTCGAACGGCGGTGCCGCACGAGGGAAGGAGGACCGTGTCCGTCACGATCAGCGTGCCTGATGACGACCTCGTGCCACCTGAGATCGTCTCGACGGTCTTCTACAGCGCGACGGTCAGTGACAGCCTGGCCATCCTCGTCGCCGAGACCGTCGGCGGCTGCCAGCGGCTGACCTGGTGCAACGAGGGCGCAGTCCAGCTCCTGGGCTACGGCCTCGACGATGTGCGCGCGCTCGCCCTCGACCAGCTGTTCCCCAGCCTCGGCGGCGGTGAGCTCAAGCTGCTCCTGCGCCGTGAGCGGGCCGCCCGCATGACCATTCCCGTGCGGACGGCCAGCGGCGCCGTCGTCGAGTCGATCGTCGTCACCACGCCGTCCCCGGGTGGACGGATGTGGACGCTGCGCATGCTGTCCACCGCGAACGAGCAGGAGCGGGCGCTGCGCGCGACCGCCGACGCCCACGAGCGGCGCTTCTCCGCCCTGACCGAACGCTCGCCCATCCCCACGCTGCTCTCCGAGCAGGGCATGCGTCTGGCGCACGTCAACGACGCATTCTGCACCCTGATGGGACTCCGGGCCGAGCAGCTTCTGGGCACCGGCTGGATCAACACCATCCACGAGGACGACCTCGACCGCGTGATCGAGCAGGTCGCCGCGGCTCTGGAGGGCGACGACGTCGAGACCCAGGCCCGACTCGTCCGTGACGACGGCACGGTCCGGACGACGGTCATCCGCTTCTCCCACCTCTTCACCCCGGGGGTCGGGGCCGGCTTCGTCGGCACCATCGAGGACATCACCGACCGGCTGGCCTTCGAGGCCAAGCTCGCCCATCAGGCCAACCACGACCCGCTGACCGGGCTGCCCAACCGCACGCTGCTGGCCCAGTACGTGGCGGAGCGGTTCCGCCCCGGCATCGGTGGCCTGGCCTGCCTCTTCCTCGACCTCGACAACTTCAAGGTGGTCAACGACTCCCTGGGCCACACTGCCGGCGACGAGCTGCTCGTCGAGGTGGCGAGCCGGCTGCGCGCCACGGTGCGCCCCGGCGACCTCGTGGCCCGCTTCGGCGGCGACGAGTTCGTCGTCGTCTGCGAGAACGTGGACGAGGAGGCAGTCGTCGCGCTGGCCGGCCGCGTGTCCGAGGCGCTCGGCCGCCCGATGCGCCTCGGCGGCGTCGACATCCGCCCCTACGCCAGCGTCGGGGTCACGGTGCAGACCGGCGAGCACGGCGCGGCCGACGAGCTCATCCGCGACTGCGACATCGCGATGTATCAGGCGAAGGCCAGCGGAAAGGGGCGCATCACCGTCCTCGACCAGCAGGCCCGCGCCGAGGCCCGGGACAAGCTCCGGCTCGTCGCCGAGCTGCGCGACGCGATCGAGCGCCGCGACATCACGCTCACGTACCAGCCGATCTTCAGCAGCGTCGACGGCCAGCCGGTCGCCGTCGAGTCGCTGGCCCGCTGGACGCACCGCGAGCGCGGCCCCATCACCCCGTCCACGTTCGTCCCGCTGGCCGAGGAGAGCGGCCTGATCAGCGGCCTCGGCCTGCTCGTCCTCGATGAGACCTGCCGCCAGCTGGCCGAGTGGGACCACCTCCTGGGCGCTGCCGCGCCGCCGCGGGCCAACGTCAACGTCTCGGCCCTCCAGCTCGACGACAACCTGCCCGGTCAGGTGGCCGCTGCGCTCGCCCTGCACCAGCTCGCCCCCTCGCGGATCTCGGTCGAGATCACCGAGTCGGCCCTGATGAAGGACCCGACGTCCGCCCGCGACGTGCTGCAGCAGCTGCGCGACCTCGGCATCGAGCTGGCGATCGATGACTTCGGGACCGGCTACTCGTCGCTGGCCTACCTGCGGCACCTGCCGGTGGACTGCCTGAAGGTGGACCGGTCCTTCGTCGCCGAGATGGCCCAGGGCCACCCCGAGATCGCCTCCGCCGTCATCGCGCTGGCCGCGACCCTCAACCTGCGCACCGTCGCCGAGGGCGTCGAGACCCTCGAGCAGGCCGAGGAGCTGACCCGCCTCGGCGCGACCTATCTGCAGGGCTTCTGCCTCGCCGAACCGATGACCGGCGGGCACGCCGCGGCCTGGTTCGCCGCCCACGGGGAGGACTCCCGATGACCGTCGTCCCGCTGCCCAGCTGGGCCGACCCGGTCTCGCCCGCACCGGTGTTCGACATCGAGCACGTGCTGGCGAGCATCGACACCATGGCCGCGCAGCGCCCGGTCGCCGCCCAGATCGTGTCGGTGGCCAACTCCGACGACACGAGTGCCCGCGCCCTGTCGCGGATCCTGGCATCGGACGTGGCCCTGGCCAGCCGTGTGATGAAGCTGGCCAACTCGGCCTACTTCGGCATGCGCGGTCGCGTGACGTCGCTGCAGTTCGCCGTCACCGTGGTCGGGTTCACCACCGTGCGCACCATGGCGACGGTCGCCCTGACCAACCTCGACGACGAGTCGCGGCTGCCCGAGAACTTCTGGGACGTCACGACGAGCCTCGCGCTCGCCGGTTCGACCCTGGCGCCCCGGTTCGGTGAGCGTCCCCAGGACTCGCTGTGCCTGGGCCTGCTGGCCCAGATGGGCGCGGCCCTGCTGCACCACAACGACCCGGCCGGCTACGACGAGATCCTCGCCGCGCAGCCGACGTTCCGTGGCCGGCGGAGTGCCGAGATGCGGCGGTACGGCATCAACAGCGTGCGGCTGACTTCGGTGGCGCTCGAGCAGTGGGCCTTCCCGGCCACGCTGACCACGCCGCTGAAGGAGATCGACGACTACCAGGCGGTCGACGGCGCGCTCCTCCGGGCGGCCTTCGAGGTGGCCTCGCGGCTCACCACCGAGGACTACGAGGAGGTGCCGATCTCCCGGCTCACCTGCGGGAAGCTCGTCGAGGACGACCTCGTCCCCGTCCTGGACCAGGTGCGGGCGGACGCCGACGAACTGCGCCGGGCGATGCTCGGGGAGTCGACGGAAGCCGACGGCTCCGAGGACTGGATCGTCTGACCTCCGAACGCGAGGGAGCCCCGTCCTGGAGGGGACGGGGCTCCGTGGCCCCCTCCGGGGCGTCCCCGAGTGTGCGAGGGGATGCGGGAGGGGGTCCCTTCTCAGGCGTACGGGGCGCCGAGCGGGTCGACCGTCTCGTAGCTGGTGACCGACGCGGCGAGGCGGCCCAGGGCCCAGTCGCCGTCGCCGAGCAGGTGGTCGATCGCGGTCAACCGGCTGGTGTCTTGGCCCACCGAGTACTCCGCGGTCATGCCGATCCCGCCGTGCAGCTGGATGGCCTCCTTGCCGATGTGCCGGCCGGCGCGGCTGACCTGCAGCCGGGCACGGTCGGCGGCCTGGACGACGTCGCCGCCGGCCTCCTGCACCATCGACGCCCACAGCGCGATGCTGCGGGCCAGCTCCAGGGACACGTACATGTCCGCCGCCCGGAAGGTGAGGGCCTGGAACTTGTTCAGGGTGACGCCGAACTGCTTGCGGGTCTTCAGGTACTCCGCCGTGATGCGCAGGGCGGTGTCCATCGCGCCGAGCGCCTCGTGCGCGTAGGCGATGCGGGCCTCGGCCAACGCGCGCTCGATCGCGGGGGTCTGGTCGCCACCCCCGCCGAGCGGCTCGGCTGGGGTGTTCTCGAGGCGGACGTGGGCCGACCGGGTGCCGTCGTGGTTGCGGTAGCCGGTGCGGGTCAGGCCCTCGGCGTCGGCGCGGACGAGGAACAGCCCCGTTCCGCCGTCGATGGCCGCGCTGACCACGAGCAGGTCGGCACGGGCCCCGTTGGGCACCGGCTCCTTGACACCGCTCAGCGTCCAGGAATCGCCGACACGCACGGCAGTCACACCACTGGCCGATGCCGACCAGCGCGCCTTCGGCTCGGCGTGGGCGAAGGCCGGCACGAGGCCACCCTCGGCCAGGGCGCCGAGCACGTCGCCGCGCTGCGCCTCGGTGCCGACTGACGCGACCAGGCCACCGGCCAGCACGACCGCCTCGATGAACGGCTCGGGCGCGAGCACCCGCCCGATCTCCTCGGCGACGATCGCCACCTCGACAGGACCGGCGCCCATTCCACCGTCGGCCTCGTCGAAGGGCAGGCCCGTGAGGCCCATCTCGGCCAGCCGCGACCAGGTCTTCTCGTCGAAGCCGGGCTCGGCGGCGACCACGGCGCGGCGCTGCTCGCTGTCGGGGTACGCCCGCGCGAGGAGGCCCCGCACCGCTTCCCGGAGGTCGTTCTGCTCGCTGTCGTAGTTGAAGTCCACGGCTATCTCACAACCCCAGGATCGAGCCGGCGATGATGGTGCGCTGCACCTCGTTGGAGCCCCCGTAGATGGAGACCTTGCGGTAGTTCAGGTACGACGGCGTCGCGACACGCGCCCAGTCGGGCACGTCCGAGCCGTCCTCGGCGAACGAGGCCACCGAGAGCGGGCCGGCGATGTCGACGATCAGCTCGGTCGCGGCCTGCTGCAGCTCGGAGCCGCGGAGCTTGAGCACCGACGACGCCGGATGCGGCTTGCCGTCCGCGGAGTTCGCGACCACGCGCAGAGCGGTGAGCTCCAGCGCCACCAGTTCGTTCTCCAGCTCGGCGATGCGCGCGGCCATCAGCGGGTCCTGCGCCAGTGGCACCCCGTCGACGGTCACCTCCCGGGCGTGCTCCTTGGCGCTGGCCAGCAGCCGCTTGATCATCGCGACCGGGGCGACGCCGACCCGCTCGTTGCCGAGCAGGAACTTGGCGTAGTCCCAGCCGCGGTTCTCCTCGCCCACCAGGTTCTCGGCCGGGACGACGACGTCTTCGAAGAAGACCTCATTCACCTCGTGGCCGCCGTCGATGAGCTCGATCGGCCGCAGCGTGACGCCGGGGGAGTCCATCGGGAAGAGCAGCAGGGAGATGCCGCGCTGGCGCTTCTCCGCCGTGGGGTCGGTGCGCGCCAGGCAGAAGATCCAGTCCGCGTACTGGCCCAGCGTCGTCCAGGTCTTCTGGCCGTTGACCACCCAGGTGTCGCCGTCCCGGACGGCGGTGGTGCGCAGCGACGCGAGGTCGGAACCGGCGTCGGGCTCGGAGAAGCCCTGGCACCACCAGATGTCCATGTTCGCCGTCGGCGGCAGGAACCGCTCCTTCTGGGCCTGGTTGCCGAAGGCCGCGATGACCGGACCGATCATGGTGGCGTTGAAGGCCAGCGGCGGCGGCACGCAGGCCGCCATCATCTCCTCGTGCCAGATGTGGCGCTGCAGCGGCGTCCAGCCGCGTCCGCCCCACTCCACCGGCCAGTGCGGAACGGCCAGCCCCGCGGCGTTGAGCACGCGCTGGCTCTCGATCATCTGGTCCTTGGACAGCTCGCGGCGCGCCGCGACCCGGTCCCGGATGGACTGCGGCACCTGGGTGGTGAAGAAGGTGCGCATCTCCTGCCGGAACGCCTGGTCCTCGGGCGACAGGTGCAACCGCATGGAACCCCCTACTCCCGACGGCTGCTGTGCCGTCTCGACGTCGTCTCGCGACGATCCCACACCGCGTACGCGCGAGTAACTACGGGGCGGTCGGCCCGGCTGACGGGGCGGGGCTCCGGTCACCTACGGTCACCGGCGCCGCCCCGGTCACGTCGAACGGGTGCCGTCCTGCCCGAACGGGTGATCTCAGGAATCAGTCGCCGGGGCAGGGGGCACGGTCCCCGATGAGGACGGTGCGGGGCGGCTCGAGCCGGTCGCCGGGACGGAGGGGGTGGGCCGTGGCAGCGGTGTCGGAGGTGCCGCCCGGGGCGCCGCTGCCCAGCCCCGAGGTCGTCGCCGCCGTCTTCCACGAGGTCACGGTCAGCGAGGCGATGGCCGTGCTCGTCGTGGAGCCGATCGGCGGGCAGCACCGGGTCCGCTGGTGCAACGACCGGGCCGTCCAGGCGCTGGGCTATGCGCTGGAGGACATCCGGTCCCGCACCCTTGGCCAGCTGCTGCCCTCCCTCCGGGGCGGGGAGTCCAGGTTCCTGCTGCGCCGC
>JAOPWM010000193.1 GCA_025965695.1 Blastococcus sp. | reverse complement strand
CGCCGCACCACCGGCCGGGGTCCAGGCGCGCCTCGGCGACCTGACGCGCGCGGTGCTGCCGTTGACGCTGGCGGGTGGCGGCGCGGTCGCCCTGCTGGGCGTGCTGTGGGGCCGGCCGCTGCGGGAGGCCGTCGGTTCGGGCCTCGCCGTCGCGGTGGCCGCGGTACCGGAGGGGCTGCCGTTGGTGGCGACGGTCGCCCAGCAGTCAGCGGCGCGGCGGCTGTCCGGCAAGGGCGCCGTCGTCCGCAGCGCGCGGGTGCTCGAAGCGCTGGGTCGCGTGGACACCGTCTGCTTCGACAAGACCGGCACGCTGACCGAGAACCGGCTGCGCGTGGCCCGGCTGGTGCCGATCGGGGACGAGGCCGACGAGGACGACGTGCTGCGGCTGGCCGCCGCAGCCGCCGCCGAGGGGGACGACCGGGCGCACGAGACCGACCGTGCGGTGGCCGATGCCGCCGCCGACCGGGGGGTGGCCGAGGACGGCGGTCCCGAGGCGGGCCTCGCCTTCGCCGCCGAGCGGGGATTCTCCGCGGCGCTTCGGGACGGCCGCCTCGTGGTGAAGGGCGCGCCGGAGGTGGTGCTGGACCGGTGTTCCGGGGCGGAGGGGATCGGACAGCGGATCCAGGAGCTGGCGGGGGAGGGGCTGCGGGTCCTGGCCGTCGCGGACCGGGCGGTCGAGGGCCGGCCCGACGACCTCGACGACGCGGCCCGGGACCTGACGCTGCGCGGACTGATCGGCCTGGCCGACACGCTGCGGGACTCCTCGGTGGCCGCCGTCGAGCAGCTGCGTGCCGCCGGCGTGCGGGTGGTCGTGGCCACCGGTGACCACCCCGAGACGGCCGGTGCCATCGCCGCGAAGGCCGGCATCCCGGACGCCGACCGGGTGGTGACCGGCGCCGAGCTGGCTCGGGCCTCGGACACCGAGCGGGCCGAGCTGGTCCGGTCGGCGGCGGTCTTCGCCCGGCTCTCCCCGGAGCAGAAGGTGACGCTGGTGGCGGCGCTGCGGCGGTCCGGGGCGACGCTGGCGATGACGGGGGATGGCGTGAACGATGCCGCCGCCATCCGCCTGGCCGACGTCGGCGTGGGTGTCTCCGGGGCGGAGTCGCCCGCGGCGCGCACCGCGGCAGACCTGGTGCTCACCGATCTGGACCTCACGCGGCTGGTCGACGCCATCGCCGAGGGCCGGGCCATGTGGTCGCGTGTGCGAGACGCCGTGTCGGTGCTGGTCGGCGGCAACGCGGGCGAGGTGGCCTTCACCGTGCTCGGCGCCGTGTTCGGTGGGCGGGCTCCCCTGGGGACGCGACAGCTGCTGCTGGTCAACCTGCTCACCGACATGTTCCCGGCACTTGCGGTGGCCGTCGCGACACCGAGGGGCGCCGCCGTCGAGGACGCCGAGGGGCCGTTCGCCGGTCACCCGCTCGCGTCGGTCCTCCTCGCCGGGCCGCAGCGCGGATTCACCGACACGGTCCGGCGCATGGTGCTGGTGCGGGGTGCCGCGACCACCGTCGGTGCGACCGGCGCGTGGGCGACCGGCCGGCTCACCGGCACCTTCGGCCGGGCCGGGACGATGGGTCTGGCCGCACTGATCGCCACGCAGCTCGGCCAGACCGCCTGGTCCGGCCGCCGGAGCCCGTTGGTCCTGGCCACCGCGGCGGGTTCCATGGCGGTGCTGTTCGCCGTCGTGCAGACGCCGGGGGTGAGCCGGTTCTTCGGCTGCCAGCCGCTGGACCCGGTGTCGTGGCTGGTCGTGCTCGGCTGGGCCGCCGTCGGGACGGCGACGGCCGAGATGGCGCCCGGGCTGATCGAACGGTTCCGCGCGGCATGACGACCGAAGTCTCGGACGCCGGGGACCTGGGACCACTGATCGGCTCGTGGGCCGTGGAGGCGGAGTTCCCTACGCCCGGACCACTCGTGGTCCGGGGCCGGACGACCTTCGACTGGCTGCTCGCGCGGCGGTTCGTGCTGCAGCAGTCGGAGATGAACCACCCCGACGCACCGGACAGTCACTCGATCCTCGCGCCGGACCCCGGCCGGCCGGGCGGCTGGCTGCAGCACTACTTCGACTCGCGCGGCGTCGTCCGGCTGTACGAGATGAGCTTCGACGGCCGGACGTGGACGTTGGCCCGCCGGCAACCCGACTTCTCCCCGCTCGACTTCGCCCAGCGCTTCACCGCTGACCTCGACGAGGCCGGTGACACACTCACGGGCGCGTGGTACATCGCCTCAGAAGGTGACGAGTGGCGCCTGGACTTCCGGCTCACCTACCGCCGGACCGGCTGAGCGGGACGGCTGACCGGCCGGTGCGCTGGAGCTCACTGGCGATGGCCCGCGGGCGGTCCGGGCGTCGACGTCGGCGGGAACCGGCCCGCTCCGGCGAGTCCTGACCTCGCGCGGAACGCCGGTCATCACCGGCGGCGGGACCGACGGGCGTCCGCGGGGCGAGGTCGTCGTCGAGATGTGACCGGCCAGGGAGGGGTCAGCCGTTGAGCTCCAGGGTCTGCATCGTCGAGGCGCGCACCTCGGCGAGCAGGGCGGGGTCCTCCGACAGCGAGCGGCCGTAGGACGGTATGGCCTCCTGCAGCGCCGGGCGCCACGCGGGGATGCGGTCGGGGAAGCACCGCTCCAGCAGCGTCAGCATCGCCGACACCGCCGTGGACGCGCCGGGGGAGGCGCCGAGCAGACCGGCGACGGTGCCGTCGCCGCCGACGACGAGCTCGGTGCCGAACTGGAGGACGCCGCGGCCGGTCGCCGGATCACGCTTGATCACCTGGACCCGCTGACCGGCGGTGACCATGTCCCAGTCATGTGCCTCCGCGGTCGGGACGAAGTCGGTCAGCGTCTGGTGCCGGGCTTCCCGGGACTGCAGCAGCTCTCGGACCAGATACGCGGTGAGGGGGACGTTCGCGGCTCCCGCTCCGAGCATGGTCCCGAGGTTGCCGGGCCGCACGCTGCCGGGCAGGTCCCAGATCGAGCCGGCCTTCAGGAACTTCGGCGAGAACCCGGCGTAGGGCCCGAACATCAGCGAGTGGTCGCCGTCGATCAGGCGGAGGTCCAGGTGCGGGACCGACATGGGCGGGGCGCCGACGGCGGCCTGGCCGTAGACCTTGGCCTGGTGGGTGCTCACCAGCTCGGGGGAGCGGGTGCGCAGGAACTTGCCGCTGACCGGAAAGCCGCCGAACCCGCTGATCTCCGGGATCCCGGCCCGCTGCAGCAGCGGCAGGGCGCCCCCGCCGGCCCCCACGAAGACGAACCGGGTGCGGACCGTCCGGCGCTCACCGGTGACGGCGTCCCGTACCGTGACCACCCAGCGGCCGTCGGTGGCGCGCTCGAGGCGCTGCACCCGCTGGTTGCAGTGGACCGCCACGCCGCGATCTGTGGCGTCGTCGAACAGCATGCGGGTGAGGGCGCCGAAGTTCACGTCGGTACCGGCGGTCGAGCGGGTGGCGGCGACGACCTGCTGAGGGTCGCGGCCGGCCATCATCAGCGGGATCCACTCCGCGAGCTCCGCGGGGTCGTCGCTGTACTGCAACCCGTCGAACAGCGGCTGTGCGGCGAGTGCCTCGTGGCGGGTCCGCATGTAGGCGCGGCCGGACTCGCCGGTCACGAAGCTGATGTGGGGAACCGGGGTGATGAAGTCCTTCGGGGCACCGGTCATGCCCTCGCGGACCAGGTGCGACCAGAACTGACGGGAGACCTGGAACTGCTCGTTGATCGTGACGGCCTTCGACGGGTCCACTCGGCCGTCCGGTCCCGCCGGCGTGTAGTTCAGCTCGCACAGGGCCGAGTGGCCGGTGCCTGCGTTGTTCCAGGCCTGCGAGCTCTCGCCCGCGACGTCCGCGGCGGACTCGAAGACCGTGACGCTCCAGTGCGGCGCGACGACACCGATCAGGGCGGCGAGGGTGGCGCTCATGATGCCGCCGCCTACGAGAACTACATCGGGGTTCGCGCTGTCAGGAACCGCGCTGGGATGGGAACGCACGTCTGCCTCTCTGGCTGTCCACGAACGCGCCGGAGGCGCCGCTCTCTTGATCGTCGGCCGAAGTGACCCCTGACCTGTAGTCCAGCGGGTGTGAGGTATCTCGACCTCGTGATCTGCGCCATGTATTCGGCCCGAGATCGGCCGTCGAAGGGGCCCGACAGCCCCTTGCTCGCCTCGGGCGTCCTCGCGCGATCACGCCTCCGGAGGACGGGCACGCCGACGTCGGGGGGTTCGCAGCATCAGGCGGAGGTCGGCGCACGGCGGGTCGAGGCCGGCCCGCCGGCTTCGGGGCTCAGGTCGGATCCGGGTCCTGCGGTCCCTGGCGGGGACCCGTGCCCCCGACGAGCTCGCTCGCGTAGGGCTCGTAGCGGCGACCGGCGTGGGCTTCGGCCTGCAGTCGCTCGAGGAGGTGCGGGTAGTGCATCTCGAACGCGGGGCGCTCGGAGCGGATCCGGGGGAGCGCCACGACATTGTGCCGTGGCGGAGGCGAGGACGTGGCCCATTCCAGCGAGTTGCCGTGGCCACGGGTCGTCCCGCTGTGCGAGAACGCCGTAGTTCCACGAGTGCCAGGCGTTGTACACGAACGGAACGTCGCGGCACCGAGCACGAACGACCCGATCGTCGAGATGGTGTGCATCGTGGTGAAACCGTCGGTGGGCAGGTAGTGCGCGTAGCGGCGCGGCATGCCCTGGTTGCCGACCCAGTGCTGGATCAGGAACGTCGCTCGTCCATCATCCGGCCGCACATCTTCGGGAACCAGAAATACACACCCGCGAACGCCGCGAAGACGATCGTCCCGAACAGCACGCAGTGGAAGTGGGCGACGACGACGTAGCTGTCGTTGAGGTGCCAGTCCAGCGGCGGGGAGGCCAGCAACACGCCGGTCAGGCCACCCAGGAGGAAGGTCACCATGAACCCGACGGCCCAGAGCATCGGCGTCTCGAAGGTGAGCTGGCCGCGCCACATCGTGCCGATCCAGTTGAAGAACTTGATCCCGGTCGTCACGGCGATCAGATAGGTGAGGAAGGAGAAGAACGGGAGCAGCACGGCGCCGGTCGCGAACATGTGGTGCGTCCACACCGAGAAGGACAGGAAGCCGATGCCGAACAGGGCGAAGATCATGCCCTTGTGGCCGAACAGCGGCTTCCGGCTGAACACCGGAACGATCTCGCTGATGATCCCGAAGAACGGCAGCGCCAGGATGTAGACCTCGGGGTGCCCCAAGAACCAGAACAGGTGTTGCCAGAGCATCCCGCCGCCGTTCTCCCGGCTGAACACCCGTGCGCCCAGGTTCCGGTCGGCGAGCAACCCGAGAACGTGGCGGTCAGCGCCGGGAGGGCCACCAGGATCAGGATGCTGGTGACGAAGATCGACCAGCTGAAGACCGGCATCCGGAACAGGGTGGCGGGCGGCTGGTGTCGATCGGCAGGATGCCCGATACCGCTCGTCGGAGACAGGCGGACGATGCCGGCGAAATCAGGAGCACGTGGCCGGCGGGAGTCAGGTCCACGCTCCGGGCGCCGCACACGAACAGCGGACCGTTCAGCTCCTTTTCCAGCGCCTGGATCTGCTGGGACGGCGAGTGACCGGCGCCTGAGGTCCGGCGGCGCCATGTGGTCCGGCGAACGACGAACGACCGCTGCCGTGACAGGTACTCTTCAGGCTCGCAAGCGGACGTGTCCGCGTCGTCGGATCCAACGAACCACGCTGACGCGCGACGGTTGGAGCCGACCATGCCGAACGATCCGACCGGCGCGCTGGAGCTGGCCGAGATCGGGGCATCCGTCGGGTCACTTGCCGACCGGGCCGACGCGCTCCTGGGGGCGCTCCGGCGCGTGATCCCCTTCGACGGCGCCTGGATCGCCTTCGCCGACCCACCCCACAACCGCGGTTTCACGCCTCTGGCGAGTGCGGACCTCGCCGCCACGACCATCGAGCACTTCAGCGGTCCGGTGATGGCGCACGACGTGGAGATGGTCGGTGGGAACAGGCACGGCCCGCCCATCAGCGTGTCGGACCTGCCCTTTCCGGCCTCGGAGCTCGCCACCTGGGCCGACTGCCTGCTACCCGCCGGATACAACGAGGGCCTCGGTGTCTCGCTGTACGCATCGGGAGGGCGCCACGTCGGCCATCTCGGCCTTCTCTTCGCCGGCCGGGAGCCGCCCTCGCCGGGGATCAAACAGCTGCTCGGCGGCCTGACTCCGATCCTCGCCCGGGCCATCGACCCGATGCGCTCGCTGCTGGCGGCAGCCCGGCTGGTTCAGGGGGCGACCGCGGGTGTGGCATTACGTGCCGACGGTGGCACCGACGCGCTCCCCGGCCTTCGGGGCCACCCTCTCCTGGCCGGGAACTCGGCCGTGGTCGGCGCGGCACGGGCGGGGATCGGCAAGGGGCACGTCCACACCGCCTTCGTGTGGCCGCTCGGCGGTGACCATGCGCCGGGAGGGCATGTGCGGATCACCGCACTCGCGGTGGCTGAGGGCGTACCGGCCGCCTTCAGGGGAATAGTGCTCATGTCATCGCCCGGCGATCTGCGTGGGCTGACGGCACGTGAGCTGAAGGTCCTCGGCTTCCTGGTCGAGGGATGCTCGAACCGGGAGATCGCGCGAAAACTCATCGTGGCCCAGCGGACCGTCGCGGCGCACCTCGAGCACATCCTGGTCAAGCTGTCGGCGCCCACGCGGACATTGGCGGCTGTCCGGGCCGAACGGGAGGGCCTCTACGTGCCCCGGTGGTGCGGCACGGCACCCTGAGCTCGGGTCAGCTGGTGCGCCAGAGCGCCGGCGGGACGTAGCACCCCTCGCGGGCAGCGTGCAGCAGCAGGTGACCAGGGGAACGGGCCTGCACCTGGGCCGCCATCCTGTGCAGCCGGGCGGCGAGGGGTGGTCCGGGAAAGGCCGTCGCGACCTGCTCCACGCGCCATCCGTGCAGGAGGGCACCGAGCACCTGGAGGTCCGCCAGTTGCAGGCCCCGCGGGTCGACGCGACGACGGACGAGGACGACGGCGGACAGGTGGTCCGGCGGCTGGTCCCGGCAGTCGAGGACCGTGATCCGGACCAGTTCCCCCGCTGCCCCGGCGAAGGGGCAGAGGAACGAGGCGTGGGCTCCGGGACCCGTGAGGTGCTCGCTCGCCACGGCAGGGACGACGGAGCCCGGCGCGAGCAACGGATGGTCGGGCAGGCCGGGCAACGGCAGGGTGGCACCGGCACGCGTCAGAACGACGCCGCCCACCGCGTCCCCGGTGAGCCGCGCCACGGCGGCGAGCGAGGGCATGCGGTCGAGGGCCTGGGCGAGCAGCGGACGGAGAGTCTCGACGATGCCGCTGTAGGCGGTCGTGCGTTCGGCGGGATCGTCGGTGAGCAGGCTGATGAATCCCAGGTGGCGTCCGTCAGCGCTGAACAGGCCCATCGCGAAGCCGTCCCGGAATCCCGCGGGGAGCAGGTACTCACCCCAGGCGTGGATCTCGGCCAGCGGTGCCGGCAGGTCGCTGGCACACATCGGCGGTCGCAGCCGGTTCAGCCCCAGTTGCTCGAGCTCGTCGTCGGCCTCGGGCAGGGTGAAGTACCTGGCCAACGGTTCGGTGTCACCCTGGGTCGCGACCGGTCGATGCTGACGCGTCTCCGGGTCCCGCACCCCGATCCAGGCCGCGGCGTACGGGACGACGCGGCGAAACGCCTCGAGCACGTCCTGCGCTCGCTGCTCGACGCTCACCGGCAGTGCGGCGATCTCCGCCAGGTCCGCCCGCAGGGACCGTTCCGGCGCCCTCATCACACGTCCACCCCGCCGTGCGGCGATATCGACGTCCTGGGCTCACCCCCGCCGGCGCAGATTCTGCGGTCCGGCATTGCCACTCGTCCCGATCTGGGAAGTCTCTGGGTCCACGAGGAGAACTGCGGTCCCGCTCATGGTGGGCCCGCCCGGGCCCGGCGTCCACTCTGTTGTATTCCGTCGGCGGTTCCGATCGGCAGAACGGCCGATTGCCCCTGGTCGCGGCCGACCCCCAGCGTGAACGATCGCACCGAGCAGCGAGGAGGGTGAGACATGTGTCCTGGACACCCGAGGGCGAGCCGGTGACGACCGCGGGGGGAGCGGTCACGCCGGTGGAGGGCTCGTCCTTCTGCATCAGCGCCCCGAGCGGGGACCTCGGCGGTCCCGGACCGCACGGCGTCCCCGGTGCGATCGAGGTGCTGACCGGGCCATGCCTGCAGCACCACGAGCCCGGACTTCCCGGTTGAGCACGACCGTGCGGCCCTGCGTATTCGATGAGGTCCCGACCGTCATCGGGCACCGGGGACTGGGCAGCGGCCTCGTGGCCGGCCAGCGTCAGAACACCCTCGGCTCGTTCTCCGCCGCCGTGCGGAGTGGTGCGAGGTGGGTCGAGGCCGACGTGCGCCGCACCGGAGACGACACCCTGGTGGTCGCGCACGATGCGACCTATCCCGACGGCACCGTCCTGACGGACCTGTCCGGGGCCGAGACGGACCGGCGCGGGACGCTGCGGCTACGGACCCTCCTCGACGAGCTGCCGCCCGTCGTGGGGGTGAACATCGACCTCAAATCCTCGATCGAGGACTGCCTGCGGGCCCCCGCGGGCACGACGGCCGGGCTGCTGGCGACGGAGGTGTCGGACGAGGTGGGCCGTCGCCCGATGATGGTGTCCTCCTTCGACCCCGGAGCCCTCCACCTTCTCCGCCAGGAGGCTCCGTCGGTCCCCCTCGGGTTGCTGACCTGGTACCGGTTCCCGCTGGAGATGGCGGTAGCGGCGTGCGCGCACCTCGATGTGGAGGTCCTGGCACTGCAGGCCGGCTCCCTCGGTGCCGCCGCCCGGGGCCGGAGGGGCGACCTGCGTACCGTCGAGCGGCTGCTCTCACTGGTCCACGGTTGTGCGCGACAGCTGCTGATCTGGTGCCCGAGGACCGAGCTTGCCCGGTTCCTCCTGGCGGCCGGCACGGACGCGGTCGTCGTGGACGACGTGCCAACCGTTCTGGGCGCTCTCGCCGGATCTGTGTAGCGGCGTTCTCCTCGGCCCGGCGACCGCAGGCGCCACCCCACTCACCGAGCCCCCCAGAACATCCCGGTACAGCTGCACGTGGGCGGCCACCATCCGGTCGGTGCTGAACCGTGCCAGCGCAGCCGCGCGGCAGGCCGACCGGTCCAGGTCGGCCGCGACGAGCAGGGCCGCCGCCAGGTTCAGCTGGCCGTCCCGCAGGTACCCGGTCACGCCGTCGTCGACGATCTCCGGGGCCGATCCGGCCGCCGTGGCGACGACCGGGGTGCCCACCGCGAGGGCCTCGATCATCACCAGGCCGAAAGGCTCGGCCCACTGCAAGGGGTTGAGCAGGCTGAAGGACCCGCCGATCAGCTCCATCTTGTCGTCGGGTCCCAGTTCACCGAGGTATTCGACGTCCGAGCCGAGCAAGGGCTTGATGCTGCTCTCGAAGTAGTCCCGCTCGCAGGGCTCCCGCATCTTTGCGGCCATCTTCAGCGGTACCCCGGCGGTTCGCGCGATCATCACCGCTTCCCGTGGGCCCTTGTCCGGGCACATGCGCCCGACGAAGCTGGCATATCCACCGTCGCCGGGCCCGACGGGCAGAGCTTCGACGTCGATGCCGTGATGGATGACGGCGGCGATCAGGACGCCGGTGGCGGTGGACGCCTGGTGGTGGGAGATCCCGATGACGGCGACCCCCCGCATGGCGCGGTAGATCGGCGTCAGCAAGCCATCGAACGGTCCATGGTTGGTGGTCACGATCGGTGCTCCCTGATGCGCGTCGCGGTACAGGGGGCCCACGAGCGTGTGGTCGTGGACGATGTCGACGGCGCCCATCGCGGCGTAGCCGGTGATGACGTGGCTCAGCTCCGTGACGCTGTCGCCGCAGACCGGCGCCTGGTCGGCTGCCTCGGCGGTGCCGGCCACGCGCGGCACGGGGCACGAGCTGTTGGCCGCAGCGGCCAGCAGGACGTCGTGCCCTGCGCGCACCAGGCCCCTGGCCAGGCGGTCGACGACCGACTCCGTGCCGCCGTAGGCCGGTGGCGGTACGGGCAGCCACGGGGGAGCGATCAGACCGATGCGCATGTGCGGTGTCCTCGGGAAGGGGCGCCCGAGGCGCCGGCAGGGGAGCGGACTGTGTCCCATGACAGACGATCGACCGGCGCCGGCTCCATCGGCAGTGCGACCGATCCTGCGCCGACTTCACGGGTGGCCAGATCGCGTGCGGGGCATTCGGGCTGGTCGCGTCATCTGGCCGATGGACCCGCGGGGCCAGCGCGCAGCGGAGAAGGGGCGGACGCACGTCACCGACGTCCGGCAGGCGGCCCTCGCCCACACCCCGCTCTCCTACGTGTCCGGCACGGTGGTGATCCCCTCGGCGATCAACCTGGTTGCGGATCCGGGCCAGTCCTGACCGGGACGGCCCCCGTCCGATCGGTCATACACCGCCGGAGCACCTCGGCGTAGAGCCGTTCGTAACCGTCCGCCATGACCGACGGCGAGAAGCGCATGCGGGCTGCCGCCGTGCAGGCCTCGGGGTCCAGATCGTCCACCCGTCCGAGGGCGCCGGTGAACTCTGCCTCGTTCTCGGTCAGGAAGCCGGTGACTCCCGGCTCGACCAGCGAGGGGAGGCAGCCGCGGGCCATTCCGACCACCGGTGTGCCGGCGGCCAGCGCCTCGCAGACCGCCGTGCCTCCGGGCTCCGGCCAGCGGATCGGGAACAGCACGGCCCGGGCCTGGCGCAGCAGTTCGGTCTTCGCCCGTCCCGACGTGGTGCCGACCCACCGGGCGCACCGGTCGTCGAGCAGCGGCGCGACGTGGTCGGTGAACCAGCGGACGTCTGGGTAGTTCCGCACCGGACTCGCGGGGTCGCGGAGAGCGGCCTCGAGTGCGCGACGATCGGGCTGCCCACCTACCGGGCCGGCCAGCACCAGCGGCACTCCGGCCGCTCGGCAGGCCCGGAGCGCGATGTCGGTGCCCTTCGCCTCGCACAGCCGAGCAAGGACGAGGACGTAGTCCTCCCGTTCCGCCCGCGGGAGCGGACCGTTCTCCGGGATGGGAACGGACAGGGGGACCACTCCCAGGATCTGACGTCGCAGAGCGGTCGGCCCCCGCGCGATCTGGGACTCCGAGACGCCGGCGAAGAAGACGCGTCCTCGGCCGTCGAAGGAGGCGTAGAAGTCCCGATTGCGCTGCAGGTCCCAGTGCAGCGTCTGCAGAACGGGAGGTGCAGCCGTGAGAACCGACAGGACGGCGGGGCCCACCACCTCGAGATGACTGTGCACGAGGGTGAACGGCACGCCGGCCTCGGCCTGCCGTCGGATCTCGTCGACCACGACCTGCTCGTGAGCGTGCGCGACGCCCGTCACCTCCGAGTACGGGGCCGCGAGCCGCTGGAACTGCGCCGTGGCGAACGCGGCGATGCGGCCGTCCGCCGGCTGTTCGCTCTCCCCGACGGTCGCCAGAACCACCTCATGCCCCCGACGTCGCAGTTCGGTGGTGAGCGTCGCGACCACGTTCTCCAGGCCTCCGTAGCCCTGGGGCGGCACCGCCAGCCAGGGCCCGGCGTCCATGAGGATCTTCATGCCGGGCATCCGGCGTCCCGCGCCGAACGGCGGGCGCGGTACTCGGGCACCGTCGCCATGGGTGGCCGCTCGACGAGACCGACGTCCCAGGGGACCCCCTCCACGTCGGTGCCGCGGCGGACGAACTGGACCAGTTCGTCGCCCGGCACCCGGAGTTCCGGGCAGCGGGCGAGCGCCGCCTGAAGGACCTGTGCGGCCATCCGGCCGAGCGCCGCGTCGGTCTGGTGGGCGTGCTGCCGCGTCCCCAGGTCGACCTGCGCGAGGGCGTCCAGGCCGGCGAGTTCGGCCAGGTCGACGAGCAACCCGAACTCCACGCCGTAGTGGGACGTGAAGGGCACCCGTTCGAGGAGTCGGCGCCGGCCTGCGTACTCGCCGGACAGCGGCTGGACGAATCCCGCCAGGTGCGGCCAGAGGGCTCCGATCAGCGGACGCGCCGTGAGCTCGGTGACGCGACCGCCACCGGTGGGGAGCAGGCCCTCTGCGGTCGCCACCGGACGGTCGTAGAGGCCCTTCACATAACCGACCGCCGGATCGGTGATCAGAGGTCCCAGGAGCCCGACGACGAAGTGGGGATCGAAGGCCCGGACGTCGGAGTCGAGGAAGACGACGAGGTCGCCGTCGGACACGTAGAGCGACTTCCACAGCGCCTCGCCCTTGCCGGGCACGCGGCCGTACCGCGGCAGGACTTCGTCGACGTGGACGACCCGGGCGCCGGCCTCGGCTGCCACGAGCGCCGTCCGGTCGGTCGACCCGCTGTCGATGACGAGCAGTTCGTCGACCAGGGGTAGGCGTTCCACGAGGTTCGTCCGGATCGTGGCGACGATCGCGCCGACCGTCGCCTCCTCGTCGAGCGCCGGGAGGACGACGCTGACGGTGCAGCCGACCCGCTGCTTCTCCTCGAGCAGGCAGCGGGCGCAGTAGTCGGGTGCGCGGTACGTGCGGCGCGACAGCCACTGGATGACCTCGGTGCGCATGGCCAGGTCCTTCCGCCTCGCGGCGCCCCCAGCGGCACCGCCGGAACCCCCGAGGCATTCCAGGGTGGGGCACCGGATCGCACGGCGCTCGATGAGCCGGAACTGCTCCGGCCACTTCCCGGACCGCCGGTACAGCGGCCCGGCAGAGACCGGCCGTACGCGGCAGGATCGTGGGATGACGGTCCGGGTGGGGCTGGTCGGCGCCGGCGCGGTGGGGGCCCGGCATGCCCGCACTCTCGCCGGGTTCCCGGACGTCCAGCTGGTCGGCATCTGTGACGCCCGGCCGGCCCCGCGCGAGGCCCTGGGCGGCGAACTCGGGGTCGCGGCGGTCGCGGGCCTGGACGAGCTCCTGCGGATGCGGCCGGACGCAGTCTGGCTGTGCGTGCCGCCGTTCGCGCACGGCGACCTCGAACCCGCGGTCCTCCGGGCCGGCCTGCCGTTCTTCGTGGAAAAGCCGCTCGCCGCCGACCTGCGGGTCGCCGAGGGGGTGGCCCGCGCCGTGGCGTGCGCCGGCCTGCCGACGGCAACCGGCTACCACTGGCGACATCTGGACACCGTCGAGCACGCACGGTCGGCCCTGGCCGCACGGCAGGTCCGGCTGGCCGACGCCCGGTGGTGGGGGTCGACCCCGCCCCCGGCCTGGTGGAGTTCTCAGCGACTGTCCGGTGGCCAGGTCGTCGAGCAGGCGACGCACGTGCTCGACCTCGTGCGGGTGCTGGTGGGGGAGGTGCGGGAGGTGGTCGGCGGCGCCGCACCGTCCACGGTGGACGGGCGCGACGTACCCGACGCGACCGCAGCGGTGCTGCGCTTCGACTCCGGCGCAGTCGGCACGGTCAGCGCCTCGTGCGTCCTGTCCGCCCTGACCGAGGCGGGCCTGGACGTGGTGGCCGACGGCCTCACGGCGCAGGTCACCGAGACCTCGTTGCGGATCCGCAGTGCCGACGGGGAGACGCTCACCCAGCCCGCCGTCGACGGTCGCCGGGCCGTCGACCGGGCCTTCGTCAACGTGCTCTCCGGCCGCCCCGCGGCTCCCGGACTCGTCGACGTCGCCGAGGCACTGCGCACCCACCGCCTCGCGTGGGCGGTCGCCGAGGCCACCCGCACGGGGTCGGTGGTCCGGGTCGTGGACCGATGAGCGACGCGACCGTCCGCACGCTGGTCGTCCTGCGACCCGGCGTCCTCGAGATCGTGGAGGAGCCCGAGCCTCCGCTGGCCGACGGCCGGTTCCGGGCCCGCACGTTGTTCACGGGGATGTCGGCCGGCACCGAGCTCGCCTGGTACCGCGGGACCAGCCCGCACCTCACCGCCGGCTGGGATCCGGAACTCGGTCTGTTCGACCGCGGTCGGCCGGCCCAGTCCTTCCCGGTGCGGCACCTGGGGTACATGGAGGTCGCCCGCGTCACGCACAGCCGCACAGCCGCCGTGGCCGAGGGCGCCGTGGTCGCCATGGCCTACGGCCATTCCACCGTGGTGCACGGCGACCCGGTCACCCAGCACGTGGTGCACCTACCGCCCGGACTGGACCCCCTGCTCGGCATCTACGCCGCTCACCTGGGCCCCATCTGCGCCAACGGCCTGCTGCACGCCGCGGACGACGCCGGCGGCGCCGAGCTGTCCTCCGGTGTGCGCGGTCGGCTGGTGCTCGTCGTCGGCGGCGGGACCATCGGGCTGCTGGTCGGACTGCTCGCCCGGGTGCACGGCGCGGCCGAGGTGGTCGTGCTCGACCCGACCGAGCAGCGCCGCCGCGCCGCCGTCGGCCTGGGCCTGCAGGCCGTCGACGACACCCCGGACGTGGCCCGTGACCTGAAGACCCGATGGCGGCACGGAGCAGCCGACCACGGTGCCGACGTCGTCTTCCAGTGCCGCGGCGAGGCGTCGGCGCTGGCGACGGCGCTGCGGTGTCTGCGTCCCCAGGGCACGGTCGTCGACCTGGCGTTCTACACCGACGGCGCGGACGCCGTCGCGCTCGGCCAGGAGTTCCACCACAACGGCCTGTCCGTCCGCTGCGCGCAGATCGGCCGGGTGCCACGCCGCCTGGCGGCGTGCTGGGACCGCCGCCGGCTCTCGCACGAGACCCTCGAACTGCTGTGCCACCAGGGGCCGCAGATCCGTGAGCACGTGCTCACCGACGTGGTGCCCTTCGACCGGGCAGCTGCCCTGTTCGCCGACCTGAGCGAACGGCGCCGGCACGTCCTCTCCGCGGCCTTGGAGGTGCCGCACGGGTGAGCCGCCTGCCGGTCGGCTCTCCGGTGGGCGTGGGCGAGGGGCCCGCGGGTAGCTCACGCGAATGGTCGACGTCTCCCGCGACCCAAGACCGACAGAGGCCCCGTCCCGCCGGCCGGACGCCGGTTCCGCGTGGGCGCCGCTGCGCAGGACATGGTTCCGCGCGTTGTGGATCGCTCAGTTCGTGGCGAACACCGGAACCTGGGCCCAGACGGTCGGTGCTCAATGGCTGATGGGCGACCTCGGCGGAACGGCCCTGCAGATCGCGCTCGTCCAGACGGCGGCGACCTTGCCGGTCTTCCTGCTCGTCGTCCCTGCCGGCGCACTCGGCGACATCGTCGACCGGCGGCGGCTGCTGCTGCTCAGCCAGACGCTCATGCTGCTGGCGGCGGCCGGACTGGCGCTGCTCACCGCGATCCGGCTCACGACGCCGAACCGGCTGCTGGCGCTCACGGCCGTGCTCGCCGTCGGGCAGGCCGTGGCCGCACCGTGCTTCCAGGCGGTCCAGCCGGAGCTGGTGCCGCGCGAGGAGCTGCCCCAGGCCGCGCTCCTCAACGGGGCGAACGGGAACGTGGCCCGAGCCGTGGGGCCGGCGGTCGGTGGCCTGCTCATCGGCGTGGCCGGTCCGGCGGCAGCGTTCGCCCTGAACTCGGCCTCCTTCGTCGGGGTCCTGGCCGTTCTGTACCGCTGGCCGCGGCCGGCCGTCGAGCGACCACTGGGCGCCGAGTCGATCGGGCCGGCCATGCGGGCCGGCGTGCGATACGTGCGCAGAGCCCCCGCGTTCGGCGCCGTCCTCGTCCGGTCGGCATTGTTCATGGTGTTCGCCAGCGGCCTCTGGGCCCTGCTGCCGGCCCTCGCGCGCGGCCCACTGGGCCTCGGGCCCAACGGGTACGGAGGGTTGCTGGCGGCCGTGGGGCTCGGAGCAGTTCTCGGTACCGCCGTGCTGCCCCGACTTCGCGCGGGCCGGGGCTCCGGCGGGGTGGTCACTGTCGCGACCCTGCTGTACGCGGTGGCTGTCGCCGTGGTCGGCCTGACCCTGTCGCGGACGGCCGTCGTGGCCGCGCTCGTGCTGGCCGGCCTGAGCTGGATCGCCGTGCAGTCCACGCTGGGCGCTGCGGCGCAGCTGCTGCTCCCGACGTGGGCGCGTGCCCGGGCACTGGCCTACTTCCAGCTGGTCTTCATGGGCGGGCAGGCCCTCGGCGCGCTCGCCTGGGGCGCGCTGGCGGAGGCGTACGGCCTCGCCGCCGCCTTCCTCGTGCCGTCCGGGGGGCTGGTCCTGGCCGCGCTCCTCGGGCTGCTGCTGCCTCCGCTGCGTGCGGCGCACGACGTCCGGCACAGTGAGCTGCCCTGGCCGCACCCGCCGTCCCAGGACTGGGCCCCCGACGCAGGCCCGGTGCTGGTCACCCTCCAATGGCGGGTACCGGGCACCGAGGTCCCCGAGTTCCTCCGCGTGATGCGGGATCTGGGCCGCGCACGCCGCCGCACCGGGGCGGCGCTGTGGGGCGTGTTCCAGGACGCCGAGGACCCGGAGTCGTTCCTGGAGACGTTCACCGTGAGCACCTGGCACGAGCACCTGCGCCAGCACATGGAACGCGGCACCGTTGCCGATGCGGCGCTCGAGGTGCGGGCCCGGGCGCATCTCGCCGACGAGGACGCTCCCGTCGTCCGCCACCTCGTCTGGGCCTACGCGGTTCCGGCGGCGCTGCCGGACACCGAGCCCGACGTCGTCCCGGACGTGCCACCCGAGCCGGCTCCGCCGGCCGCGCCGGCGGCCGCCGACCCGCCGTGAGGCTCTGGCCGGCCGGGGCAGGGTGAGGCGGGCACGGATCGGCATGTCTGCCGATGCGCACCTGCCGTGCGCCGGACTGCAATCAGGATGCGCCGTCTCAATCAGGATGCGTCGCCTCGCTCGGTGCGGGAGCCGGCCTCCACGGCGGCCGACGCAGCGGTGTAGGAGGAATTGTGAAGGCTGTTGTCTATGAGGGGCCCCGCACGGTCAGCGTCAAGGATGTTCCGGACGCCCGGATCGAACGGTCGACCGACGTGCTGGTGCGGATCACGACCACGAACATCTGCGGGTCCGACCTGCACATGTACGAGGGACGAACGGACTTCGAGACGGGGCGCTGGTTCGGGCACGAGAACATGGGCGAGGTCGTCGAGGTGGGCGACGGCGTGGACAAGGTCAAGGTCGGCGAACGGGTCGTGCTGCCGTTCAACGTGGCGTGCGGCCACTGCAAGAACTGCGAGCGGGGGCTGACCAACTACTGCCTCACCGCCCAGCCCGAGCCGTCGATGGCCGGCGCCGCCTACGGCTTCGCCGACATGGGGCCGTGGGCCGGTGGCCAGGCCGAGCTGCTGCGGGTGCCGTGGGGCGATTTCAACTGCCTCCGGCTCGGCGAGGACGCCGACGAGCGCGCAAGCGACTACGTGATGCTCGCCGACATCTTCCCGACGGGTTACCACGCGACCGAGATGGCCGACGTCAAGCCCGGCGACCAGACGGTGATCTACGGCGCCGGACCGGTCGGCCTGATGGCCGCGCTCTCGGCGACCATCCGCGGCGCCGGCAAGGTCATGGTCGTCGACCGCCACCCCGACCGGCTGCGGCTGGCCGAGTCCATCGGTGCGATCGCCATCGACGACTCGAAGGTCGACCCCGTGCAGGCGGTGCTCGAGCAGACGATGGGCCTGGGCGCGGACAACGGGTGCGAGTGCGTCGGTTACCAGGCGCACGACCCCGGCGGCGAGGAGCACCCCAACCTGACGCTCAACCGCCTGGTTTCCTCGGTGCGGTTCACCGGCACCATCGGTGTGGTCGGGGTGTTCGTTCCCGAGGACCCGGGCGCGAAGGACGAGCTGGCCAAGAAGGGCCAGGTCGCCTTCGACTACGGCATGTTCTGGTTCAAGGGCCAGAAGATGGGCAGCGGCCAGGCGCCGATCAAGCGGTACAACAGAGCGCTGCGGGACCTCATCGCCGCGGGCAAGGCAGAGCCGTCGTTCATCGTCAGCCACGAACTGCCCCTCGGCCGAGCCCCGGAGGCCTACGAGCACTTCGACAACCGCGACGACGGCTGGACCAAGGTCGTCCTCAAGCCCGCCATGGCGGGTTGACATGGCCGGGGAACTGAACGGACGACGGGTCGCGATCCTGGCCACCGACGGCGTCGAGCGCGTGGAGCTCGAGCAGCCCCGGCAGGCACTCGACGACGCGGGCGCGCGCACGGACGTCGTCTCCATCAAGAGCGGGGAGATCCTGGCGCGCAACCACGACCTGGAGGACGCCGGAACCTTCGGGGTGGACCGCCTGGTCGGTGCCGCATCGACCGACGAGTACGACGCACTCCTGTTGCCCGGGGGCACGGTCAACCCGGACAAGTTGCGCATGGAGCCCGTCGCTGTGGACTTCGTCCGTGCCTTCGTCGCATCCGGCAAGCCCGTCGCCGCCATCTGCCACGGGCCGTGGACCCTCGTCGAGGCCGGCGTCGTCGGCGGCCGGCGGCTGACCTCCTGGCCGAGCCTGCGTACTGATCTGCGCAACGCCGGCGCGGATGTGGTGGACGAGCAGGTCGTCACCGACGGGAACCTCACCACGAGCCGCTCGCCGGACGACCTGCCCGCGTTCTGCGAGCGGATCGTCGCGGAGTTCTCCCGGGCGCCGCAGTCCGCCGGTGCCGGCGGTGGCTCCCGGTGATCGGGGATCACGGCCGGACGCGGTCGGGCGGCACGCTGCGGCTGCTGTGTCCGGCCGCGCCGCCGGGCCTTGCGCCGACCGTTCCGGGCCGCTCCGGCGGCTCCCGCCGGGTCTGCGCGTCACTGCACCGGCCGTACGTCCGTCGTTCGTCCTGAACGGGAGCGGCCGCAGACAGGGAGGCCCTATGCGCGTGGAGGAACTGGCCGGGGTCGACGCCGAGGTGTACCGCGCGGTCGCCGAGTCGGAAGGCGAGCGCAGCTCCCCACGGCTGCAGGACATCGCCCGTTCCGTGGGCCTGAGCCTGGAGGAGACCCGGGAGGCCGTCCACCGGCTGCTGCACACCGAACCGAAGATCCTGCACGAGGTACCGGACACCAGCGGAACCGATCTGGGGCCCGTGTACGAGCTGGCCCCTCGCGTCTGAGTGCGGCCGCGGTGCCTCACTGCAGCCCCCGTGTCCTCTGAACCTGCCGGGCCGAACAGGTCGGGTGAGGTTGCACCCGGGGGGCCGGTGCGCCGCGTCGGCGGCGCTGGAACGGTCGGTGCGCTCCACCGACCCCATCCCACTGGGAGGAATCCCCGTGACCTTCGACGAGCGTCCCTCCGGCGAGTCCGCCCGCCGGTTGCTCATCGACGTCGGTTCCACCGGCGCCCCCAGTGGCGCTCATCCCACGACCGCGACCGGATCGCCGCGCCGTTGCGGCGGCCGGCTGATCGACCCCCTTCTGAAGCGGGAGCCTTCATGACCACACCCACCGCAGGGCCGCGTGCGCGCGGCTCCGGCAGCCCATGGTCGCCCGGGAGCCCTGAGGGTCCGGGCCGCTTCGCGCGCCGCACCGTTGCCTCCTTCGCCACGTATGCGGAGGCGGAGCGGGCCGTCGACCGGCTCGCCGACCTGAATTTCCCCGTCGAACGGGTGGCGGTCCTCGGCCAGGACCTGCAGACCGTCGAGCAGGTCACGGGGAAGCTGGACTACTGGGGCGCAGCCTGGCGGGGCGCACTCAGCGGAGCGGTCCCGGGCGTGTTGATCGGCTGGCTCTTCGGCCTCTTCAGCTGGGCCGACCCCCTGGTCAGCAGCGTCCTGCTCGCCCTCTACGGGCTGCTCATCGGGGCATTGATCGGCGCCATCATGGGGCTGATCGTCCATGCGATGACGGGCGGCCGTCGCGACTTCACGTCGGTGATGGCCGTGCTTCCCCAGCGCTACGAGCTGGTCGTCGACGACGAGGTGGCCGACCGGGCCGTCCAGCTGCTCGGATCGGCGACCTGACATGGCCCGCGCGGTAGGCATCGACCTGGGCACGACCAACTCCGTCATCGCCGCCTGGGAAGGCGGCGAGGCGACGGTCGTGCCCAACGCCGAGGGTGCCCGGACGACGCCGTCGGTCGTGGCCTTCACCGAGAACGGCGAGCGACTGGTGGGTCAGCTGGCCCGTCGCCAGGCCATTCTCAACGCGAAGGGGACGATCTACTCGGTCAAGCGCTTCATCGGCCGCCGCTTCGACGAGGTCGAGGAGGAGGTGGCCCAGGTCACCTACGACGTGGTACCCGACGAGCACGGCAACGCGCGCGTCAAGGTGCGGGACAAGCTGTACTCGCCGGAGGAGATCTCCGCACTGATCCTGCGCAAGCTCGCCGAGGACGCCGGGCGCAATCTCGGCGAGCGCGTCACCGAAGCCGTCATCACGGTTCCTGCCTACTTCAATGACGCGCAGCGGACCGCGACGCGGGACGCGGGCAAGATCGCCGGCCTCGAGGTCCTGCGCATCATCAACGAGCCGACCGCTGCGGCGCTGGCCTACGGGCTCGACAAGCGCCAGCAGGAGACGGTGCTCGTCTTCGACCTCGGCGGCGGCACGTTCGACGTCAGCGTCCTCGACGTCGGTGACGGCGTCGTGGAGGTGCGCGCCACGGCGGGTGACACCCATCTGGGCGGGGACGACTTCGACCGGCGGATCGTCGACCATCTGGCCGAGGAGTTCCAGAAGGAGAACTCCATCGACCTGCGGAAGGACCCACAGGCACTGCAGCGGCTCTACGAGGCCGCCGAGAAGGCGAAGGTCGAGCTGAGCTCGGTCACCCAGACAGCGGTCAACCTGCCCTTCGTCACCGCGGACGCCAACGGACCCAAGCACCTCACGATGACCCTGATGCGCTCGACGTTCGAGCAGCTCACCGCCGATCTCGTGGAGCGGACGATGGAGCCGGTCCGCCGGGCCATGGCCGACGCCAAGGTCGGCGCCGACGACGTCGACGAGGTCATCCTGGTCGGCGGGTCCACCCGGATCCCGGCCGTCCAGGCCCTCGTCCGCCGGCTCACCGGTGGCAAGGAACCGAACATGACCGTCAACCCGGACGAGGTCGTCGCCGTGGGCGCCGCGATCCAGGCCGGCGTGCTCAAGGGCGACGTGTCCGACGTCCTGCTGCTCGACGTCACCCCGCTGTCGCTGGGTGTGGAGACCATGGGCGGTCTGATGACCAAGATCATCGAACGCAACACGACGATCCCGGTCCGGCGGAGCGAGACCTTCTCGACGGCCACGGACAACCAGCCGGCCGTCGACATCGTCGTCCTGCAGGGGGAACGGGAGCGGGCGGCCGACAACCGCGTGCTCGGCCGGTTCCAGCTCACCGGTATCCGCCCGGCACCACGCGGGGAGCCTCAGATCGAGGTCATCTTCGACGTCGACGCCAACGGCATCCTCAACGTCACCGCCCGCGACAAGGACACCGGCGCCGAGCAGGGCATCACCATCTCCGAGAGCAGCAACCTCAACGAGGCGGAGGTGGAGCGAATGGTCACGGAGGCGGAGCGCAACCGCGCCGCGGACCAGCAGCTCCGTCAGGAGGTGGACGCGCGCAACCAGCTCGACAGCCTCGCCTATCAGGTGCAGCGCCGGCTCGACGAGCTCGGTGACGCGGCACCGTCGCACGAGCGCGCCCGCGCCGAGATGCTGGTGACCGACGCCCGGCAGGCGGTGGCCGACCAGGCACCGATGGACCGGGTCCGGGAACTGACCGACGAGCTCCAGCAGGTGCTCGCCGGCCTGACCGCGGTGTCGTCCGGTGCCGGCGCATCCGTCGGCGCGGATGCCGGAGGCACGACGAGCGGGCCGGACGACGACGTGATCGACGCCGAGTTCGACCGGAGCTGAGGCGTGCGATGACCGACCCCGGACCGAACCGGCCGACCGGCACGGCGGTCGAGCAGGAGATCCCGGTGGAGACGCCGACCGGCGCGATCGAGGCCCGGGCCGCGCCGTCCGGCGGAGTCGCCGAGGCCCCGCCCATGGAGGGACCCGACGCTGCCGAGCTCGAGGACCGCTGGCGTCGTGCGGTCGCCGACCTCGACAACCTGCGCAAGCGCTACGCGCGGGAAATCGGGCGTGAGCGAGCTGCCGAACGGGAGCTCGTGACGGCCGCCTTCCTGCCGGTCCTCGACACCATCGACCGCGCGCTCGAGCACGCCGGCGCCGACCCCCAGGCGATCGTGGAGGGTGTCCGCTCGCTGCGCGAACAGGCACTCGCCGTGGTGACCGGGCTCGGCTTCGGCCGGGAGGACGACGCCGGAGTGCCCTTCGACCCGGCTCGCCACGAGGTGGTGGGCGTGGTGGACGCCGACAGCAGCGGGGTGCCGCCGGGTTCCGTGGCCGCGGTGCTCCGGCCCGGCTACGGCGCTCCGGGCCGTCAGCTGCGGCCCGCCGCGGTCACCGTGGCGCAACGTTCCGGGGACTGACCGGTGGCCCGTGACTACTACGACGTCCTCGGGGTGTCGCGTGATGCAAGTCCCGAGGAGCTGCAGCAGGCGTACCGGCGGCTGGCCCGGGCGAACCATCCCGACATCAACAAGGACCCGGGCGCGGAGGAGCGCTTCAAGGAGATCAACGAGGCCTATTCCGCGCTGTCCGACCCGGAGTTGCGCAAGAAGTACGACCGCTTCGGCGAGGACTACCGGCGGGTGCCCGAGGACTGGGAGGAGCGCGTCGGCGCGGGCGCGGGGAGCGCCCGCGGCAGGTCCGCGCGGGGTCGCACCGCCTCCTGGCCGGGGGGCGGCGACGCTGGCGGCGGCGCAGGCTTCGGCGGCGGGTTCGGTGGCGGCTTCGAGGGAGTGGACATCGAGGACCTGCTCGGCGGGATGTTCGGTGGCCGCGGCCGCGGCCGGGCGGGCCCGGTGGCGGGCGCGGACCAGGAGGCCGAGCTCCCGCTCACGGTGGAAGAGGCCTACCGCGGGGGCCGCAGGCAGATCACCCTCAACGGCCCGGACGGCCCACGTACGTACACGGTGAACATCCCGCCCGGCGTGACGGACGGCAGGCGGATCAGGCTGGCGGGGGAGGGCGGCCGCGGCCTGGGGAACGGCGACGCCGGGGATCTCTACCTCGTGGTGCGGTTGCAGCCGCACCCGCGCTACCGCGTGGAGGGCAAGGACATCACGGTCGATCTGCCGCTCTCCCCGTGGGAGGCCGCGCTCGGCGCCACGGTCCCGGTCCTGACACCCGGCGGGGAGACGAAGGTGACCGTTCCGGCGGGTTCCTCCACCGGACGCCGGCTCCGGCTGCGGGGGGAGGGCATGCCCGCCCCCCGCGGCAAGCCCGGAGACCTGCATGCCGTCATCAAGATCATGGTTCCCCGGCGACTCACCGACCGGGAGCGGGAGCTGTTCTCCGAGCTCGCCTCGGTGTCCACGTTCGATCCACGAAGCCCGGCCGCCGCCGAGGCGAGGGGAAGCCGATGAGCCTCCAGTACCTGCCCGTTCCGTACCAGCGGGCCTCCGCCCGCGCGCTCCTGGACCAGGCGATGTTCGCCCGCCGCTGCGGCCTGCACCCCGACCTGGTCCGCCGGCTCGTGGCACTCGGCCTGGTGGAGGCGGTGCACGGCGACGACGGCGCGCTGCGGTTCAGCCCCTCGCAGGTCGCCGTCGTCGCCCGGCTGCAGCGGCTGAGGACGACGCTGCCGCTGAACTACGCCGCGCTCGGGCTCGTCGTCGAACTGCTCGACCGGATCACCGAGCTGGAGACCGCCCTGCGCGTCCGGGGACGAACCGAACCCGTGCGTCCGCGGACCGCGGACCGGCAGACCATTCCCAGCGACCAGAAGCGGAGCACGCGATGGACTTGAACCGCCTGACCAAGAAGTCACAGCAGGCGCTGTCCGAGGCACAGGATCTGGCGACCCGCGCCGGCCACACGGAGGTCGACGGTGAGCACCTGCTGCTCGCGCTGATCGACCAGGACGACGGTCTGGTCGGGCGCCTGCTGGGCGGCATGGGCGTCGATGGGACGGCGCTGCGCAGGGACCTCGAGAGTGAGCTCGCGCGCAAACCGCGCACCACCCGTGCGGGTCCCCAGCCGGGGCAGGTGTCGGTGACTTCTCGGCTGGCGCGGGTGATCGAGGCCGCCGAGCGCGAGGCCAAGCGGATGAAGGACGAATACGTGTCGGTCGAGCACCTGCTCGTCGCGCTGGCCGAGGAGGGGTCGGCGACCGGGGCCGGGCGAGTGCTCGCGAAGCACGGCGTCACCCGTGACGCGTTCCTGGCCGCGCTGACGCAGGTTCGCGGCAACCAGCGGGTCACCTCCGCCACCCCGGAAGGCTCCTACGAGGCGCTCACCAAGTACGGGATGGACCTGGTGGAGTCCGCCCGCTCCGGGCGCCTGGACCCGGTGATCGGCCGCGACGCCGAGATCCGCCGCGTCGTCCAGATCCTGTCCCGCAAGTCCAAGAACAATCCCGTGCTGCTCGGTGAGCCCGGTGTCGGCAAGACCGCCATCGTCGAAGGCCTGGCCCAGCGCATCCTCAACGGCGACGTTCCCGAAGGGCTCCGCGACCGCACGATCTTCTCCCTCGACATGGGCCTGCTCATCGCGGGGGCGAAGTACCGCGGCGAGTTCGAGGAACGTCTCCAGGCGGTCCTGACCGAGGTGAAGGCCGCCGAGGGCCGCATCCTGCTGTTCATCGACGAGTTGCACAACGTCGTCGGGGCCGGCGCATCCGAGGGCTCGATGGACGCCGGCAACATGCTCAAGCCGATGCTCGCCCGCGGTGAGCTGCACATGATCGGCGCGACCACGCTCACCGAGTACCGCAAGTACATCGAGAAGGATGCCGCACTCGAGCGCCGCTTCCAGCCCGTCTTCGTCGACGAGCCGACCGTCGAGGACGCGGTCTCGATCCTGCGCGGCCTGCGCGAGCGGTTCGAGGTGTTCCACGGCGTCCGGATCCTCGACGGCTCGCTGATCGCGGCGGCGACGTTGAGCCATCGCTACCTGACCGACCGGTTCCTGCCCGACAAGGCCATCGACCTCGTCGACGAGGCCTGCGCCCGGCTGCGCACCGAGATCGACTCCATGCCCGCCGAGCTCGACGAGATCACCCGCAGGGTGATGCGGCTGGAGATCGAGGAGGCCGCGCTCGCCCAGGAGGACGACGCGGCCTCCATCGCGCGGCTGGACCAGTTGCGCCGCGAACTGGCCGACCTGCGCGGCGAGGCCGACGCCATGCGCGCGCAGTGGAACGCCGAGCGACAGGCGATCAAGCGGGTCCAGGACCTGCGCGCGGAGCTGGAACAGGTCCGCCACGAGATCGGTGAGGCGGAGCGTGCCTACGACCTCAACCGCGCCGCCGAGCTCCGCTTCAGCAGACTGGCCGACCTGGAACGCAAGCTCGACGCCGAGGAGCACCGGCTCAGCGAGAAACAGGGCGAGCACCGGCTGCTTCGCGAGGTGGTCACCGCCGAGGAGATCGCTGAGATCGTCTCGGTCTGGACCGGCATCCCGGTCTCCCGCCTGACCGAAGGGGAGCGGGAGAAGCTGCTGCGCCTCGACGAGGTGCTGCACCGGAGGGTCGTCGGCCAGGACGAGGCGGTGCAGGCGGTCGCGGACGCGATCATCCGGGCCCGTTCCGGGGTCAAGGACCCGCGCCGGCCGACCGGCTCCTTCATCTTCCTGGGCCCGACCGGGGTCGGGAAGACGGAGCTGGCCAAGGCGCTGGCGGAGGCGCTGTTCGACTCCGAGGACAACATCGTCCGGCTCGACATGAGCGAGTACCAGGAGCGGCACACCGTGTCGCGCCTGGTCGGCGCTCCGCCCGGTTACGTGGGCTACGAGGAGGGCGGGCAGCTCACCGAGGCCGTGCGCCGCCGTCCCTACGCCGTCGTCCTCTTCGACGAGATCGAGAAGGCGCACCCGGACGTCTTCAACACGTTGCTGCAGGTCCTCGACGACGGCCGGCTCACCGACGCGCAGGGTCGCACCGTCGACTTCCGCAACACGGTGATCATCATGACGTCGAACATCGGCTCGCAGTACCTGCTCGACGGCGTGACCGCCGACGGCCAGCTCAAGCCCGACGCGCGTGACCTGGTCATGGTCGAGCTGCGGGGACACTTCCGGCCCGAGTTCCTCAACCGGGTCGACGACACCGTGCTGTTCACGCCGCTGAACCCGGGTGAGATCGAGAACATCGTCGAGCTGATGCTCGCCGACCTGCGCGTCCGGCTCGCCGAACGCAACATCACGGTGCAGATCACCGAGGAGGCCAAGCGCTTCATCGCCCGGGAGGGCTACGACCCCGTCTACGGCGCGCGGCCGCTGCGCCGGTTCATCGCGAAGGAGGTGGAGACCCAGGTCGCCCGGGCGCTGTTGCGTGACGGCGCGATCGAGGGCTCCACCGTGCGGGTCGAGGTGGTCGACGACCGGCTGGTCGTCACGCACCAATCGGTGGGAGCCCAGGCATGAGCGCGCCGACGACCGCGCGGACGAGCATCGTCACCTGCGCGAACTGCGGGAAGCGCAACCGGGTGCCGGCCGCGGCCGACAGCGTCCCCAGGTGCGGCAACTGCCACCAGGCGCTGCCGTGGATCGCGGACGCGGGGGACGACGACTTCGCCGAGATCGCCGAGCGCGCCCCCGTCCCGGTCCTCGTGGACCTGTGGGCGACCTGGTGCGGGCCCTGCCGGATGGTCAGCCCGGCCCTCGAACGCCTGGCCACCGAGCGGGCCGGCGACCTCAAGTTGGTGAAGGTCGACGTCGACGCCGCCCCCCGGCTGTCCCAGCGGTTCGAGGTGCGCGCCGTACCGACCCTCATGGTGCTGCGCCAGGGTGAGCTGCTCGCCCGGCAACCGGGGGCGGCCCCGGAACCGGCGTTGCGCAGCTGGCTGGACGGTGCACTCGGCGCACAGGGCGGGCAGCCGTCATGACGACCACCCGGGTCGGCCCCGACCCGCACCTGGTGTTCGCCCGCGACGACGTCGTGCCCCGCACACCCGGGGGTTGTGAGGAGTGCCTGCAACTCGGCTCGCCCTGGGTCCACCTGCGGCTGTGCCTGACCTGCGGGCACGTCGGATGCTGCGACTCCTCGCCGAATCGGCACGCCCGCAAGCACGCGGGGCTGGTCGGTCACCCCGTCGTCCGGTCGTTCCAGCCGGGCGAGGACTGGCGTTGGTGCTTCGTCGACGAGGCCTTCGCGTGACCGCTTCCGCTGATGCGGGCAGCACGAGCGTCGAGGATCTCCTCGCAGAGGTCCCGGACGGTGAGACTCCCGACCTCCATGGGGCGTTCCCCCGGCTCGAGGAGGCGCAGATCCTCCCGCTGGAGGCCTGGGGGGAGCGGCGGCCCACCACGCGCGGCGAGACGCTCATCGCCGAGGGCGACCTGGAGGACACGTTCTACGTGCTGCTCGCCGGCCGGGTAGCCGTGGTCGAGGCCTTCGGCACCCCCGACCAGCGGGTGGCCCGGGTGCACGGGCCGGGACGCTTCCTCGGTGAGCTGGGCGTACTGACCGGGCAGGCGTCGTTCTTCGCGAGCGTCGTCGTCGACCCGGGGGAAGTGCTGGCGGTCCCGGCCGACCGGCTGCGCGCTCTGACGGCCGCGGAGCCCGTCCTCGGTGACCAGATACTGCGTGCCTATCTGGCCCGGCGCTGGCTGGCGGTCGGTGAGGGGATCGGCTTCCGCATCATCGGCTCCCGGTATTCCACCACCACCCGGAAGCTGCGCGAGTTCGCCGCCCGCAACCGGCTGCCGCACCGGTTCGTCGACGTCGAGACCGACCCTGCGGCGGAGCGCCTGCTCCGCGGTCTCGGGCTCGGCCCCGACGACACCCCGGTCGTGCTCTTCCGCAACCGCCTGCTCCGTAATCCGTCCACGGCCGAGCTCGCTGCGGCGTTCGGGCTGCGCGACGTGGGTGCGAAGGAGGAGGTCTGCGACCTGGTCGTGATCGGAGCCGGGCCGGCCGGCCTCGCCGCCGCCGTTTACGGCGCCTCGGAGGGCCTCGACACCGCGGTGCTCGACGCCGTCGCGGCGGGCGGGCAGGCGGCGCGCACGTCGAGCATCGAGAACTACCTCGGCTTTCCCTCCGGGATCTCCGGAGGCGAGCTGGCCGAGCGCGCGGTCCTGCAGGCGGAGAAGTTCGGGGCCCGGCGATCCGTGCCGGCCGACGTCGTCGGGCTGGAGGAGCGTGACGGGAACTACGTGCTGCGGCTCGCCGACGGCGGGGAGATGGCCGCGCGCACGGTGATCATCGCGTCCGGCGTGCAGGTCCGGCGGCTCCCGGTCCCGCAGTTGCCGCAGTTCGAGGGCACCTGCGTGTACTACGCGGCGACCGCCGTGGAGGCCCAGCAGTGCGTCGGTGACCCGGTGGTGGTCGTCGGCGGGGGCAACTCGGCCGGCCAGGCGGCGATCTTCCTCGCCGATCACGCCGCCGAGGTCCGGATGGTGGTCATGGAGTCGAGCCTGGACGCGAACATGTCGCGTTACCTCGCCGACCGGATCACCCAGGACCCCCGGGTGGAGGTGTACCTGCACACCCTGGTCGACGAACTGGAGGGCGAGCGCGGGCGCCTCGAGACGGTCGTCGTGAAGGACACCATGACCGGCGAGCGACAGCGCCTGCCGGCGCGCGACCTCATGGTGTTCATCGGGGGAGTCCCCAGCACGTCGTGGTTGCCCGGGTCGGTGACCCTCGACGCGGGGGGCTACATCATGACCGGACCGGAGGCACGCCACGCGCAGGTCGCGGGGACGGCCGCCGCACCCCCGCCGCTGCTGCTCGAGACGAGCCTGCCCGGAATCTTCGCTGCGGGCGACGTGCGCAGTGGCTCGGTCAAGCGGGTGGCCTCGGCGGTGGGCGAGGGCGCGATGGCGGTCCGCATGGTGCACGAGCACCTGGCGACCGCCCGGTGAGGAAGGGCGCGGAGGAGACGAGATGGCCGGGACAGCTGAGTTGGAGCGGTTCTTCCGCGAGGTGGCGGGGCTCGACGTGGACAAGTCGGATGTGCAGCGCTTCCGGACGTTCGTCGACGAGAAGGTCGACGGCATCGCGATCGCCGCGCGCGACGCCGCGCGCTGGAACGGCCGCGACGTGATCGCCCCGCAGGACCTGCCCCTCACCAAGGGCCTGCAGGAGCGGATCCGCGAGTTCGGCAAGCTCGACGTGGCCGACGAGTTCCGGGCGATGCTGCGCGGCAGCCTGCGCCGTCCCCCCGACGACGTGACGTTCGGCGAGGAGACCGAGGATTCGCTGACCGATGTGTTCGGCGGTCTCGGCGTCGCGCTCGCGCGGTCGTTCCGGATCCTCGATCCGGACGTGCGGAACCCATCGGCCCAGCACTGGGACCGCGCGTTCGAGCTGCTCCGGCTGACGGTCTAGCCCCTTCCCGGACGACGGCGGAACGTGTCGCCGTCGCCGCCCCGGGGCGCGCGGGATAGTTCGCTCGTGGACGCGCAGGCGGACGGCCCGGGGCTCGGCCCGCGGCGCGAGCCCGTCATCACGGTGGGGGTGGTCACCGCCCCCAGCCTGTCCGCCGAGCTGACCCCCGACCTCGTCGACGACATCCGGCGCGAGCTCACGGACCGCCTCCCGGACGTGACGTGGCAGATCGAGCTGGTGGACGACGGACTGGTGGAACCCCCGGCTGACGACAGCGAGATCGTCGGTGCCGCCCGGGCGGCGCTGCTGACCCGCGGGTGGGACCTGACGGTGGTCCTGACCGACCTGCCGCTGCGGGTGGCCCGGCGGCCGGTCGTGGCGCACGCCAGCCCGGTGCACGGTGTGGCGGTCCTCTCGGTGCCCGCGCTCGGGACCGTCGCGGTGCGCCGACGCGTCCGCGACGCGCTGCTCCGGCTGATCGACGCGCTGCTCGGCGAGACCGAGGACGCCGTGGCCGACCATCGAGAGGCGGCGGCCCGGTCGCGCCGGATGACCCACCGGCTGCGCGAGCTGGCGTCCGACGTGGACCAGCAGTCGCGGTCGGTCCGTTTCACGACCCGCGTCCTCACCGGCCATCTGCGGTTGCTCGCGGGCATGATCCGGGCCAACCGCCCGTGGCAACTGGCCGCAGGCCTGTCCCGGGCGCTGACCGCCGCGGGTGCCGCCGGCGTCTTCGCGCTGGTCACCTCGGACGTCTGGAGGTTGGCCGACGCTCTCGGATGGTGGCAACTGACCGCCGTCACCGCCGGGTCCGTCGGTGCCATCGGTGCCACCCTGATCGTCGGCGCGGGACTCTGGGAACGCGTCGGCCGGTCGCGCATGCGACAGCAGGTCCTGCTCTTCAACATCGCGACGACAGCGACCGTCGTCACCGGAGTCCTCGTCCTGTACGCGGCGCTCTTCGTGCTGGCGCTGCTGGCGGCCCTCCTGCTGATCGCCCCGACCCTGCTCGTGAACGCGCTCGGCCACCCCGTCGCGTTCAGCGACTACGTCGCGATCGCCTGGCTCACGTCGTCACTGGCCACGGTCGGTGGCGCGCTCGGCGCAGGCCTGGAGACCGACGAGGCCGTACGGCGGGCCGCCTACACCTACCGAACCAGCGGTGCCACCGAGCGCGCGGCGGAGTGACATCCACGCCGATGCCGAGTCGCTCAGCAGGGCGGTGCATTCCCGGCGGGCAAGCCGTTGAGGATCTGCCAGGCCCGCGTCGCGACCTGCAGGTTGAGGCGGCAGTCGACCGCGCTGAGGTCGCGTCCGGTCAGCTCACGGATGCGCTTGAGCCGGTAGCGCAACGTGCTGCGGTGGATCTGGAGCGCCGCGGCAGTGGCGTCGTAGTTCCCGCCGCTGTCGTAGTACTGCGACAGCGTGGTCACGAGGGCGGTGCCTTTCGCGCCGTCATAGTCGATCAGCACGCCCAGCCAGTCCCGGACGAAGCGATCCACCTCCGAGTCGTCGTCACCGGTGAAGAGCAGCCGGACGACGCCGAGTTCCTCGAAGCACGTCAATCCGCCCCCCTCCGACCGCTGCCGGATCGCGAGCGCGTGGAGCGCCTCGGAGTAGGAGTCGGGCAGCTGGGACGGCGACAGCCGTACGCTGCCCACCCCGATGCATCCGTGTGCGCTCGGCAGGATGTCCGACAGTGCGTGGTGCAGCTCGGCCCACTGCGGCCGTGCCCCCCACGACTCCGGTGCGGCGGCCACGAGGACGACGGCACCGGACCGGGGGGCCACCAGCGCATCGACCTGGCACAGCCTCGCGGCGCGTTCGAGGGCGTGCACCACGCCCTGCTCGTCGCGGCCGGCCGGCCAGCGGACCACGAGCACCTGGTGGGGTCCGCGGAGGTCGTGACCGAGGGCGGCCGCGCGGGCGAGGGCGCTCTCCGTGTGGGTACCGGTGAGCAGGTCACCGACCAGGTCCCCGCCCAGCCGTAGCTCGGCCTTCGCCAGGTCGCGCCGATGGGCGAGGTCGATGGCCAGCACCACGGCCGCGTCCTCGAGCGCGAGGACCTCGTGCCGGCCGGCGCGCCGTTCGGGATCTATCAGTGCGACCAGCCCGAGGACTCCGTCGCAGGAGCGGACGAGGGCGATCAACCGGTCATGGTCGCGCAGCGGTCCGGAGCCTCGTGCGGCCTCCGCGAGCAGCTCACCGCGACGGCGCGGCGACGTCCTCGGATAGGGCTGCGGCTCCTCCGGCCCGGCCCAGGCGAGTGGGTTGCCGAACTGGTCCTCGACGGCGACCGGGTACCCGGTCATCGTGTGCAGCGTTCCGGCGATGGCGTGCCCGCCCCCACCCGCCGCCGCGACGCCGGTCAGCGCCACCAGCATGTCCCGGGCCTGCTCGAGGTCGGCGACGGTGCCGCGCAGCCGGTCGTTGACCGCGGCCAGTTCCCTGGTGGCGACCCCCGTCCGGGCGGCCGCAGAGCCCGCCCTCGGGTGCAGGACAGCGCGGCTCATGCCTCGGGTTCCTCGGGCGTCCCGGCTCGTCGGAGCACGGTCGTGGCGGACGTCTCGCCGTCCATGGCGCCCTTTCCCCAGCGTCTCGCGGCGCCGGCGGTCGTCGGCGCCCCGCGCGACCGGGCGTGGGCGCCGGCAACGGGACCGGGACGTCCGTGCGCGATCCCCGTGGGCCCGACGCTAGGACCCCGACGCCGCTGTGTGCATCGGTCGACCGACCGATGGCCTTCGGCGGGGCGAGGCGAGGACGATCTCCCGCTCGGCGGAGAGCCCCTTCAGACCGGCTCCGACGTCCGCCAGGTGGAGCCCAGGCCATGGACGAGAAGGAGGGGAGCGCCGGAACCCAGCCGATGGTGGTTCATGTGCACAGCCCACGGGTGACGCGACCTGATGGCGGGCCGTCCGACGACCCGCGTGTTGCTCAGGACCCCGCGTGTTGCTCAGGACAGGGACACGCCGTCGAGGTAGCGCCAGTGACCGTCGTCGCGGACGAACCGGCTGTTCTCGTGCTGGCTGCCGGCCCCGCCGTTCCGGAGGTAGTGGGCCCGGAACTCGACCGTCCCCTCGGAGGCCAGCAGCGTGCCGCCGGTCGTCGCGAGCACGTCCAGCCCGGTCCAACGCACGGCGGCATCGAGGTCCAGCGTCCGCGGGCGGGTGGTCGGATGCCACGTCGCGAGCAGGTACTCGGCGTCCCCCAGGACGAAGGCGCTGTACCGCGAGCGCATCAGCTGTTCGGCCGTCGCCGCGCCGGCGGTGCCGTCGTGGAGCCGGCCGCAGCACTCCGCGAGGGGCAGGCCGGTCCCGCACGGGCAGCGTCGGAGGGGCACCGCCCCAGTCTCCCGAGCACGGAGGGGAGTAGGCAACCAGGCCGCCCGCTGACACAGTGACGCGGTGACCGACACCCCGATCAGCCGCTTCCCGGTGATGCCACGGGAGGAGCTGCCCGCCGACCTCGCCGAGCGCTTCGACGACGTGGAGGAGCGGTCGGGCTTCCTGCCGAACATCTTCGCCGCGCTGGCCTGGCGGCCCGAGGAGGCGCGGGCCTTCTTCCAGATGCACGACGCCCTGATGGACAAGGAGACTCCCGGCCTGTCCAAGGCCGACCGCGAGCTCATCGTGGTCGCCACCAGCGCGGGGAACGACTGCCTGTACTGCGTCATCGCGCACGGCGCCGTCGCACGGATCCGGACACGGGACCCCTACCTGGCCGATCAGGTCGCTGTCGACTGGCGCAAGGCCCCGCTCTCGCCGCGGATGCACGCCGTCCTGGCGGTGGCGACCCGGCTTGCCGCCGACCCCGCTGCCGTCACTGAGGCGGATCTCGAGCTGCTCACCGGGCACGGCCTGACCCAGGACGACGTCTGGGACCTCGGGATGATCACCTCGTTCTTCGCCCTGTCGAACCGGCTGGCGCACTTCGCGGCGCTCATGCCCAATCCCGAGTTCTTCCTCATGGGCCGCATCGCCAGGGAGCGCTGACCGGTCAGCCGCCGGTGACGCCGTCCGGCACGGCGTCCTGGGTCCGGTGGGCCGCCGCCGGATTCGGTGCGGGCGTGCGCCCTGGGATCAGCCAGGTCACCACGGCCGTCGTCACGCACACCGCGAACCCGATTCCCGCGATCGTGCCGTAGCCGCTGCTGCCCGGCGCCGGCGTCCCCGGGGCCGTGGCCGCGGTGAGAACCGTCGCCGTCAGGGCACTCCCGACGGCGAAACCGACGTAGCGCAGGACCTGGTTGAGGCTCATGGCGCTGCCGGTCTCGTGCGGCGGGACGGCGGAGATGATGAGGGCAGGGAAGGCCGCGAAGGCGGCGCCGACCCCGATGCCGGTGACCGCCATGACCACGAACAACTGCCAGAGCTCGGTCCGTGCGACGAGGAACAGGACGAAGGCTCCGCTCTGGACGAGGGCCGCCACCGGCAGCACCAGGCGTGCGCCGGCCCGATCGGTGAACGACCGGGCGATCCGGCCGGCCACCACGCTCGCCAGCGAGAAGGGCAGCAGGATCAGCCCCGCGACGACGATGGACGTGCCGAAGCCCGCGCCGCCGGCCGGGGGCGCCTGGGCGAGAATCGGGATCGAGGCGAGCAGGAGGTAGTTGGACAGCCCGACCAGCAGGGCGGCGACGTGCGCGGAGCCGGCAACCCGCCCGCGGGCCAGGCGCAGGTCCACCAGCGGCCACGGCGTCCGGGCCTCCCAGAGCAGCCAGCCCAGCAGCACGGCGACCGCGCCGGCCGTCACGATCCAGAGCAGCGGGGACGTCCAGCCCCAGGTCTCGGTCTCGCCCAGGGCGAGCAGCAGACCCGCCAGCGCAGTGCCCAGCAGCACGGCGCCGACGACGTCCAGCCGCCGGGACGGAGCATCGGGGGACGGCGGCAGCACGGCGGCGGCGGCGAGCAGTGCCAGGAGGCTGATGCCTGCGCCGGTCCAGTACGCGGCGTGCAGGCCTCCCACCTCGGCGATCAGACCCGCAGTGGGGTAACCGAGCCCCACCCCGGCAACGACCGTGACCGACAGCGCGGCAACGGTCGAGCGTGAGCGCTCGCCGGTCAGCGCATCCCGGGCGATGGCGATGGCCACGGGGGTGAGTCCCAGGCCGAAGCCCTGCAGCCCGCGGCCCGCGATCAGCCATTCCAGGCCCAGCGGCAGGGCGGCCAGCACGCCGCCGACGGTGACCAGTCCCAGGACGATCAGGACGACCGGGCGCCGGTGCGGTCCGTCACCGAGCCGGCCGACGACGGGCGTGGCGACCGCCCCGACCAGCAGCGTGATCGTCAGCGACCACTGGGCGGCCGGAAGCGAGGCCCCCATGTTCTGGGCGACCGCCGGAACCAGGGGTGCGCCCAGGCTGCTGATCACGGCGACGACCGTGCCCACGAACATCAGGACGGGGACGAGCGCGCGGGGTGAGCGGACGGCGGTCACCCGTCCAGGGTCGCAGGCCGCCCGGACGGCGCCACTGCGCCCGCCCGTGGAACCGGCAGGCCGGCCCGGACGATCGTCGCGGACCCGTATGCCTCGCGTCGCAGGGTGCCCCGTCGATGCGGCGGCTCGTGCCGCGGAGAGCTCTTGGTGGGGGACTGCGGCCGGCGTAGCGTTCGCGCGCTGAGAGGCGGGAGCGCGATGGACGGGCTCGCGAGCACCCAGGGCGTGGTGGATGCCGTCATGGAGCGGACCGGAACCGCGCCGATGACCGGTGTCCGTCTCCGGGGTCGGGCGTGTGGCCGGGAGGGTGCCGGATGCCCTGCGGTTCTGCTCGGAGATGGTGACCGCCGGGACGCCGCTCGACGGCGAGTTCCTTCCCGGCCGCGACCCGGCGATCGCGTCGGTCGTGCTCGCCGACGTCGTCATCACCAGGATCGGCCTGCTGCCGCACGTCGACGTGCCCCTGGAGCATCGGATCGGATGCCGCCATGAGCGAGGTCGCAATGGATCACGGAGACGTGCGGCCGATCGGTGTGGCCGTCATCGGCTTCGGGTGGATGGGCAGGGTGCATGCGCAGGCCTACACGCGCGTCCGCCACCACTTCCCCGACCTCGGACTCGTTCCGGAGCTCGTCGCGGTCGCCGACGACGTGCCGGGCCGCGCCGAGGAGGCCACCCCGCAGTTCGGTTTCGCCACGGCGCTGCGGGACTGGCGGCAGGTGCTCACCGACCCTCGCATTCAGGCGGTGAGCGTCACGGCGCCGAACTGGTTGCACCGCGAGATCGGGGTCGCCGTCGCCGAGGCCGGCCGCCACCTGTGGATCGAGAAACCGGTCGGGGTGACCGCCGATGACACGCGCGCGGTCTGCGCGGCCGTCCAGGCCGCCGGCGTGCAGAGCGCCGTCGGCTTCAACTACCGGAACGCGCCCGCGGTCGCGCGGGCACAGGAGATGATCGCTGCCGGTGACATCGGCCGGGTCACGCACGCCCGGTTCCACTTCCTGAGCGACTACGCAGCCTCCCCGGACGGGGCGCTGACCTGGCGCTACGAACGGGCCCTCGGCGGCAACGGGGTCCTGGGCGATCTGGCATCGCACGCCGTCGACCTCGTCCGGTTCCTTCTCGGTGACATCACCTCCGTCGTCGCCGACACCGCGGTCTTCCTGCCTGAGCGCGCCCGGTCCGTCGGTCCGACGGCCGGGCACGCGCGGGGGGCGCACGGGGAGATGGGCACGGTCGAGAACGAGGACTACGTCGCGGCGCTGATGCGCCTGGCCTCCGGGGCGCGGGTCGTCCTCGAGGCGAGCCGGGTCGCCGTCGGGGAGCAGAACACCTACGGGTTCGAGGTACACGGCACTACCGGTGCACTGTCCTGGGACTTCCGGCGCATGGGTGAGCTCGCCGTCAGCCGCGGCGGCTCACCCCAGGACCAGTCGGTAGCGACCGTGTACGTGGGGCCCGGCGCCGGCCACTATGCCGCCTTCCAGCCCGGCGCCGGGATCGCGATGGGTTACGACGACCTGAAGATCATCGAGGCCCGGGAATTCCTGCGCTCGATCGCGGAGGGGCGCCCCCACGGCGCGACCCTGGACGACGCCGTACGCGCCGCCGTCACCGTCGACGCCCTGGCGGCCTCGTCGGACAGTGCTGCCTGGATCGACGTCCCGGCGGCATCCCGTGTCGGCTAGGGAGCGGGAGGCCTTGACGGGGATTGTCGGTCATGTCACATTTCCGCATGTAACTATGTCCAGACATTCTAACGGCGATCGGATGGGTTCCCGCCCTCCTCGAACGCTCCGGCCGATGTCCTGGCCTGCCAGGCCCCGCCGCCACCCGCGCGGGGGTCCGCCCCAATGAGGAGACGAGCATGAGGAGCACCCGAAGGTCGCTGCAGGCGTTGGTGGCGGTGGTTGCCGCCGTCGTCGCGCTGGCCGCGTGCAGCAGTAAGGGGGGCGCGCAGAACACCGGTGGGACGGGCCAGAGCTACACCATCGCGATGATCACGCACGAAGCCCCTGGCGACACGTTCTGGGACAAGATTCGGAACGGCGCACAGCAGGGCGCCAAGGACCACAACGTCACGCTGAAGTACTCGAACGATCCCGACGCGGGCAAGCAGGCGGGGCTCATCCAGAACGCGATCGACAGCAAGGTCGATGGGATCGCTACGACTCTGCCGACTCCTGACGCGATCGGACCGGCTGCCAAGAAGGCCGTGGATGCCGGGATCCCGACCGTCGCGTTCAACGCCGGCAGGGACGCTTACACCAAGTACGGCATCGGGATGTACTTCGGATCGGACGAGACCCTGGCCGGGCAGACCGTCGGCAAGAAGATCGCGCAGGAGAGCCCGGGTCACACCATCTGTGTGATCCAGGAGAAGGGTCAGGTCCAGCTCGAGGCCCGTTGCGCCGGCGTGGCTCAGACCAACCCGAACACCGAGGTCCTCTACGTCAACGGCCGTGACCTGCCGGCTGTCCAGCAGACCATCGGCGCCAAGCTGCAGCAGGACCCCTCGATCGCCGACGTCGTCACGCTCGGCGCCGACATCGCGCTCGCGGCCCAGAAGTCGGCGGCGGATGCTGGCAGCAAGGCCAAGGTCGTCACCTTCGACCTGAACGCGGACGTCGCTCAGCAGATCCAGAGTGGCGGCATCTCGTTCTCCGTCGACCAGCAGCCCTACGTCCAGGGCTACATGGCGGTGACCGCGCTGTGGCTCAACCTCAGCAACGGCAACGACATCGGGGGTGGGGGCCCGGTCCTGACCGGTCCGTCCATCGTCGACAAGTCCAACATCGGCCCGATCGTCCAGTACGCCAAGAACAACACCCGGTAGTCCCGCTCATGGGGGAGCCGGGCCTGTGCCGGCTCCCCCTCCTTCCTCACCCCTGGAGCCAGGCCATGAGCTCGTCCGTGGCGACACAACCATCCGCCCCACCCGCGTCCGCCCCCCCTGCGCGTCAGCCGCGGTCGCTGGTAACGCGCGTCCTCGCCCGTCCCGAGGTGGGTGCGCTGGCGGCAGCCATCGTCATCTTCCTCTTCTTCTACGCGGTCGCCCCGACGTTCCGGAGCCTGCCGGCGGCGTCGACCTACCTCTACGCCAGCTCGACGATCGGGATCGTCGCGGTCGGCGTCGCCCTGCTCATGATCGGCGGGGAGTTCGACCTGTCCTCGGGCGTCGCGGTCACCACTGCCGCACTGACCGCCGCCATGCTCAGTTTTCAGTTCAGCCTGAACGTGTGGGCCGGCGTCTTCATCAGCCTCGCCGTGGCGCTCGCGGTCGGCTTCATCAACGGATATCTCGTGGTCCGGACCGGGATCCCCAGCTTCTTGGTCACCCTGAGCACGTTCTTCATCCTGCAGGGGCTGAATCTCGGCGTCACGAAGCTGGTCACGGGGGCCGTCGCGACGCCCAACATCAATCAGCTGGACGGGTTCGCCTCGGCGAAAGCCGTCTTCGCCTCCGACATCGACCTGGGCATCATCACCCTCAAGGTCACCGTTCTCTGGTGGATCCTGTTCGTGGCCGTCGGCACCTGGGTCCTGCTGCGCACCCGCGTCGGAAACTGGATCTTCGCCTCCGGCGGGAACGAGGCCAGCGCGCGGGCGGTCGGAGTCCCGGTCCGCAAGGTCAAGATCGGCCTCTTCATGGGCGTTGCGTTCCTCGCCTGGTTCCTCGGGATGCACCTGCTGATGAACTTCAGCACGGTGCAGGCCGGAATCGGCGTCGGAAACGAGTTCGTCTACATCATCGCGGCCGTCGTCGGTGGCGCCTTGCTCACCGGCGGATACGGCTCAGCCGTCGGCTCGGCGCTCGGCGCACTCATCTTCGGGATGACCACCCAGGGCATCGTCTTCGCCGGCTGGGACCCGAACTGGTTCAAGACCTTCCTCGGCGTGATGCTGCTCGCCGCGGTCATGGTCAACCTGTACATCAAGAATTACGCAGCCCGGAGGAAGTGACGGACATGACCGACACGATCATGGAGCACGCCGCGCCCGACCTGCACAAGGGGGAGTCGCTCGTGGAGATGGAGGGGGTGGGCAAGGCGTACGGTGCCATCCGGGCCCTCGAGGGCGTCAACCTGCGGGTGGGTGCCGGTGAGGTCACCTGCGTCCTGGGCGACAACGGTGCGGGGAAGTCGACGCTGATCAAGATCATTTCCGGACTGCATGCGCATTCGGAGGGGACGCTCAAGGTCGACGGCAAGGAGCGGCACTTCGGCTCGCCGCGCGAGTCGCTGGAGGCCGGCATCGCCACCGTCTACCAGGACCTCGCCGTGGTCGGGCTGATGGAGGTCTGGCGCAACTTCTTCCTCGGCTCGGAGATCCGCAAGGGCAGGTATCCGATGGCTCCGTTGGACATCAAGGCCATGCGGGAGATCGCCGACCAGGAACTCCAGAAGATGGGGATCTACGTCAAGGACATCAATCAGCCGATCGGAACGCTGTCCGGCGGCCAGCGGCAGTGTGTCGCGATCGCCCGGGCGGTGTACTTCGGAGCGCGGGTGCTCATCCTCGACGAGCCCACCGCTGCACTCGGGGTCAAGCAGTCGGGGGTGGTGCTCAAGTACACGGCGGCCGCCCGGGACGCCGGTCTCGGCGTCGTCTTCATCACCCACAACCCGCACCACGCGTACCTCGTGGGAGACCACTTCATCATCCTGAAGCTCGGCCGCCGGGTGCTGGACAAGAAGCGCTCCGAGGTCACGCTGGAGGAGCTCACGGCGGAGATGGCCGGTGGCCAGGAGCTCGCGGAGTTGTCGCACGAGCTGAAGCGCTGACCGCTGCCGACGTCGGTCACCCACCCGGCGGGTGACCGACGTCGGGGGAGGGTGGCGGTGGGGCGGTCGTCGTCCGCACGACCAGGCCTGGCGGCAGCACGATCTCGGTGTGGGTGGTCCGGCCGCCGTCGAGTCGTTCGACGATTGCCGTCACGGCGTGCTCGATGAGCGCGGGCGAGTTCTGGCTGACCGTGGTGAGGCCGACGTGCGCCAGTCGGGACAGGGGGCTGTCGTCGTAGCCGACGACGGAGATGTCGCCCGGGACGGCGACGCCTGCCCGGCTGAGGGCGTCGAGCAGCCCCACGGCGACCCGGTCGTTGAACGTCACGACGGCCGTCGGGGTCGGGGCGTGCCCGGTCAGGACGGCGGCCACCCGCATGCCCGCCCGGATGCCGGCTTCCTCCGTGTGGTCACCTGGGATGACCCGGATCCGGTCACGCAGGCCGTGCCGCAGCATGGCGCGCCGGTAACCGTCCCGCCGCGCCGCGGCTATCTCCCCGGCCCCGCCGTCGACGTATGCGATCTGCGCATGTCCGAGGCCGACCAGGTGGTCGACCGACAGGCTCACGCCCTGGTCGTCCGCCGCCCGCACGATGTCGACGCCGGGCGAGCCGATCGACCGCCCCACCACTACGACCGGGAGCTGACGGTCCAGCTCGGCGAGCCACGCCGCGGGAGCGTCGGGGCCGAGCAAAAGGAGCGCCTCGCACCGTGAGTCCAGCAGCGTCTCGACGGCCCGCCGCTCGTCACGGCTGCGGGTGATCGTGCTCAGGACCAGGTCGTACCCGTGCTGCTCGGCGGCCTCGTGGACGTCCTCGACCAATTCGCCGTGGTAGTCGCTGCGGATGTCCAGCATCACGCCGATCAACCGGCTGCGCCGTCGCGCGAGCAGGCTGGCCGCCCGGTCGGGGCGGTAGCCCAGGCGGCCTGCGGCCTCGAGAACGCGCTCTCTCGTCGCCGCGCTCGGACCCGCTGCACCCCGGAGCACCAGGGACACCGAGGCGGGGGAGAGCCCGACCTCCGCCGCGACGTCCTCGAGTCGCGGCCGGGCCTGTCGTCCCAGCTCCGTCCCGTCCACCTGATGTCGCTCCGATCCCTTGACACCGCCGTTGGGGTGCCCCACTCTACGAGCACGCTTTAAAGCGCTTTAAGAAATCCTATCGTCTCCGCCCTCCGATATGAGGAAGTGCCTCGGCATGAAGCTTGGTGCCTACACCGCGGTCCTCCACGACAAGCCGCTCGCCGTGACGCTCGGGATCCTCCGGGACCTCGGCCTGAAGGGTGCGGAGATCAACTCGGGCGGCTTTCTGCCCGCGCCGCACCTGCCGATCGCCGACATTCGGGCGAGCAAGGATGCCCGTGACGAGTACATAGGGGAGTTCGACGCAGCCGGCATCACGCTCACGGCACTCAACTGCAACGGGAACCCGCTCCACCCCGACCTCGAGGTGCGGGAGAAGCACGGCCAGGATGTCCGCGACGCGATCGAGCTCGCGGCGCTTCTCGGCGTCTCGCGGGTGGTCACCATGTCCGGCCTTCCGGGCAGTGACCCCGGCGCCCGGCTGCCCTCGTGGACCGTCCTCCCCTGGGACAGCGCCTATCTGGACGCGCGCGACTACCAGTGGAACGAGGTCGCGCTGCCGTACTGGCGGGACATCCAGGCCAGGGCCGCCGACGCCGACGTGAAGGTGTGCATCGAGATGCACCCGCACAACATCGTCTACAACCCGGCCACTCTGCTGCGTCTGGTCGAGCAGATCAACGCCACCCACGTCGGTGCGGAGATGGACCCGAGCCACCTGTTCTGGCAGGGCATCGACCCGGTGGCCGTCGTCGAGGAGCTCGGTGAACTCGTCTACAACGCCGCGGCCAAGGACACCCGCATCAACGCGGCCGCCTCGGTCAACGGCGTGCTCGACGACCGTCATACCCGGGTCCGCCCCGACGAGCCGGGGGCCGTCTCGCTCGGCGGCCGCTACACCCTCTCCCGCTGGCCGCAGAACTCCTCGTGGGACTTCGTCGCCGTCGGCCGGGGGCACGACGTCGAGTTCTGGAGCCGGTTCCTCGCCGCCCTGGAGAAGGTCGACCCAGACATGGCGGTCAGCATCGAGCACGAGGACCAGGAACTCGACCAGATCGAGGGGCTGCGCTTCGCCGCCCGGACCCTGCTCGCGGCCGCGCGCGGAATCTGACCCAAGCCCACCCCGTCCACGACACCTGCGGAGCAGACCGTGACCACAGCGACGACAGCGATGGAGTACGACCCCTTCAGTGCCGGCTTCCAGGCCGATCCGTACCCGGTCTACCGCTGGATGCGGGACGAGGCGCCGGTCTTCCACAGCGAGAAGTGGGGGTGGTGGGCGCTGTCCAGATTCGACGACGTGCGTGCGGCGGCTACCGACCCGGAGACCTTCCTGAGCTACGAGGGCATCGACATCGACGACACCGCGAAGGACCAGAGCGGCCCCGGTTTCCTGCCCGACATCGACAATCCGCGGCACGACCAGATCCGCAAGGTCGTCCAGCCGCACTTCCTCCCGCGCCGGATCGCCGCCAAGGAGGACGCCATTCGCGAGGTCGTCCGGGGACTCGTCGCCGTATGGCAGGGCCGCGGTGAGGTCGACCTCGCGCAGGAGCTGGCGTGGCCGATGCCCAACGAGGTCTTCTTCACGGTGCTCGGGCTGCCGAGCGCCCAGGAGGAGGGGCGGGCCCAGCTGGACCGCTGGGTGCACGAGCTCAAGGACCGCCGACCCGACGACCCCAGCCTCACGCCCGTCGCCAAGGCGGCCACGGCCGGCATCCAGAAGTACTTCATCGAGCTGCTGGAGGATCGCCGACGGCATCCCCGGGAGGACGTCGTCAGCCAGCTGGTCCAGGCCGAGATCGACGGCATGCCCTTCGCCGACGAGTACCTCGAACCGGCGTCGGAGATCCTCGGCCTGATGATGGTGCTGTTCCTGGGCGGGGTGGAGAGCACCGCCGGACTCACCGGCTCGCTGTTCAAGCTGCTCGCCGAGAACCCCGATCAGCGAGCCCTCCTCCGCGGCGATCCGTCGCTCCTGCCCGCTGCCGTCGAGGAGACGATCCGCCACTCCAGCCCCCTCCAGCTCGTCGGCCGCACCACCTCCCGCGAGGTGACGCTGCACGGCGTCACCATCCCGGCCGGCGGCCGGGTGGTGCTGGTCTACGGCGCCGCCAACCGGGACGAGCGACAGTTCGCCGACCCGGACCGCTTCGACGTCACCCGGGGCCGGTTCCGACACCTCGGCTTCGGCGAGGGGCGACACGGCTGCCTCGGGGCACCGCTGGCCCGGCTCGAGGCCAAGGTCGCACTCGAGGAGGCGCTCCCGGTCCTGGGCGACTACACCCTCGCCGGCCCGCCGGTCCGCTACGCCACCACGCCCAACATGTACGTGTGGTCGCACCTGTCGCTGTCCTTCCAGGTGCCCACCGCGAACGACGGGGAGGCGTCATGACCACGGCCATCACCCGCCCGCACGTCGAGACCGTCCAGCACCGGACGACCACGGTGACCCTCGCCGGCGGCGAGTTCGAGGCCGACGTCCGCGTCGAGAGCAAGCAGGCTGCCGCCGACGGCGTGGTCGCACTGACGCTGCGCGAGATCCAGGACCAGCCCCTTCCGCCCTGGACGCCGGGCGCGCACGTCGACCTGGTGCTCGGCGGGGTGGTGGGTGACGGGCGGACGCGGCAGTACTCGCTCTGCGGCGACCCCGCCGACCACCACGTGTGGCGGCTGGGCATCCTCCGCGAGGCCGAGGGGCACAGCTCCGTGTTCGTGCACGACCGGTTGGAGGTCGGCGACGTCGTCCGCGTGCGCGGTCCGCGCAACAACTTCCCGCTGGTCGAGTCGCCCCGGTACCTGTTCATCGCCGGCGGGATCGGCATCACCCCGTTGCTGCCGATGATCGCGGCGGCGGAGGCCGCGGGCGCCGACTGGCGGCTGGTCTACGGCGGCCGTCAGCGGGCGTCGATGGCGTTCCTCGACGAACTCACGCGGCACGGCGACCGGATCTCGGTACGGCCGCAGGACGAGACGGGTCTGCTCGACCTCGACAGCCTGCTGGGCACACCCCAGGAGGACACGCGGGTCTACTGCTGCGGCCCCGAGCCCCTGCTCGCGGCCGTCGAGCAACGGTGCGCCCGCTGGCCGTCCGGCTCGCTGCACGTCGAGCGCTTCAGCCCGAAGCCGCTGACAGAGCCGACCCGGTCCGAGGCGTTCGAGCTCGTCCTCGCCCAGAGCGAGGTGACCGTGGCCGTGCCCCCGGACCGCTCGATCCTCGACGTGGTGGAGGAGGCCGGGATCGGGGTCCTGTCCTCGTGCGCGGAGGGCACCTGCGGGACCTGCGAGACGGCGGTCCTTTCGGGCGTGCCCGATCACCGCGACTCCGTTCTGAGCGACGAGGAACGTCAGGCCAACGACTGCATGATGATCTGCGTCTCCCGGTCCTGCACCGAGCGTCTGGTGCTCGACCTGTGAGCCGGGTCGTCGCAGACGCGCCTGTGGGAGTGGCCCTGATCGGATCGGGACGGATGGGGTCCTTCCACGCGGAGACGCTGGCCCGCCGGGTACCGGGCGCACGGCTGGTCGCCGTGGCCGACGCCGCGCCGGGAGCCGCCGAGCGGCTGGCGGGGGTGCTGGCGGCGGACCGGGCGTACACCGATGTCGCGCAGGTCTGGGACGACCCGTCGGTCGACGCCGTCGTCATCGCCACGCCGGCCCGCACGCACGCCGACCTGGTCGTCGCTGCCGCGGCCGCGGGCAGAAGCGTGTTCTGCGAGAAGCCCATGGCGGTCACGCTCGCCGACGCGGACCGGGCGATCGACGCCGCGCGCGCGGCGGACATCGTGCTGCAGGTCGGGTTCAACCGGCGCTTCGCGCCCGACTGGGTCGCCGCCAGGGGGCTGATCGACACGGGCCGCCTCGGCACGCCCCGCCTGCTGCGTTCGCTCACGCGGGACCCGGGCGGCTTCGACCCGTCGCGCGTGCCGCCGGACACGATCTTCCTCGAGACGCTCATCCACGACTTCGACACCCTGCGCTTCCTCAATCCCGGGGCCGAGGCGGTCGAGGTCGTGGCGACGGCCGACGCGCTCGTCGAGCCGGACTGGCGCGACCGCGGGCTGCTCGACACCGCCGTCGTGGTGGTGCGCTTCGACAACGGTGCCCTCGGCACCGCCGAGGCCTGCTTCGAGGCGGCCTACGGCTACGACGTCCGCGGCGAGGTCCTCGGCTCCGGCGGCATGGCGCAGATGGGCGACGGCCGCCGGACCGGGATGACGTACTCGGACGCCGCCGGGCGGTCGGTGGAGACCGTCCGCGGCGACCAGGAGCTCTTCGTCGACGCCTACACCGCCGAGCTCACCGCCTTCGTCGACGCCGTCCGCACCGGGACGCCGGCACAGGTGACGGGCGAGGATGCCCGCAGCGCCCTGACGATCGCGCTGGCCGCCGCCGAGTCCGTGCGGACCGGAGGTCCCGTGCGGATCGACGAGGTCGCGAAGTGACCGGCTTCCGCCTCGCGGCGTCGGCCGAGATGCTCTTCCTCGACCTGCCGTTCGAGGAGCGGGTGCGGCGGATCGCCGACCTCGGGTTCGAGGTGGAGATCTGGGACTGGACGGCGAAGGACGTCGACGCGCTGGTGAGGACCGGCGCCACGTTCTCCTCGATGACCGGTTACGTCACCGGCACGCTGGCCGACGCGGACGGCGCCGATGAGCTCCTGCGCACCGCCGAGCAGTCATTGAAGGTGGCCGAGCAGCTGGACTGTCCCCGGCTGAACGTGCACGGGACCGGCCTGGACGACCGGGGGCTGCCCGTGGCCGCCACCGAGACGGTCACCCCGGCGATGTGGCTCACGGCCGCCCGCACGCTGACCCGGCTCGCCGAGCTGGGGGAGCGGGCCGGCCGGGTCTTCACCCTGGAGAACCTCAACACCGCCGTCGACCACCCGGGCACCCCGTTCGCCCGGGCGGCCGACACCATCGCGCTGGTGGAGGCCGTCGGCAGCCCGCACCTGCGGCTCAACCTCGACCTCCACCACGCCCAGATCGGCGAGGGGAACCTCATCAGGCTCGTCGAGCGGGCGCTGCCGCTGGTCGGTGAGATCCAGGTCGCCGACGTCCCCGGACGGTGTGAGCCGGGTACGGGGGAGATCCACTACCCCGCGGTCGCAGCCGCGCTCGACGGACTCGGCTACACCGGCATCGTCGCGCTCGAGGCGTGGGCCTCCGGCGACCCGGTCCGGGCGCTGGAGCGGTTCCGCGCCGCCTTCACCGTGGGCGGCTAGGGCGTCCTTCGAGCCGCACGACCTGCCCGGTCGTGGCGCTCCACCGCGCCGCGTCGAGGACCTCGAGCCCGGCGACGGCCTCCCAGGGGTCGACGGGAGGTGGCGCCTCGCCGCAGACCGCGCGGGCGAACCCGGCGTAGAAGGAGCTCCACGATCCGGTCCGCGCCGGCACGATCTCCGCCACGCCGGCGCGGTGGATGCGGCCCCATCGGCTCTCGGGAACCGTTCCCCAGGCGTCCCCGTCGACGGCCGGCGTCCGCCCGGCGAGCAGGCGAGCGGTCTGCCCGTCGTCGTCCTCAACCATGCAGGTCGCATCGGAACCGACGACGCGGAAACGCGGGCTGGGGGCGCCGGAGGAGGCCAGGCTGCCGACCAGGTGCGAGCGCACCCCGCTGTCGTGGTGCAGCGCGGCGAAGAACCGGTCCTCGACACCGTCCTCGCCGGGCAGGACGCGCAGCTCCGCGTAGACCGAGTGGACCGGGCCGAACAGCACGAGCGCCTGGTCCACGACGTGGCTGCCCAGGTCCCGCAGGACCCCGCCGCCGGTCGTGGGGAGGCCGCCCTCGGGCGGGTACTGCTCCATACGGGACTCGAACGAGATGACCTCGCCGAGGACGCCGGAACCGAGGACCTTCCGGACGGTCAGGAAGTCCGCGTCCCAGCGCCGGTTCTGGTAGACGCTGAGCAGGACGCCGGCCCGCTCGGCGGCCAGGACCGTGTCCCGGCCCGTCGCCGCGTCCTCCGCGAACGGTTTGTCGCACACCACAGGGAGCCCCCGCTCGACCGCCTCGCGGACCAGGAGCACGTGCGAGTCGAGCGGTGTGGTGACCGCGACGGCATCGACGCCTGCCTCCGCCAGTTCCGCGAGGCTGCCGTAGGCCGGGACACCGGGGTGGTCGACGGCGAGGTCCGCGCGCCGGTCCGGGGACCGGGTGACGACGCCGGCCAGCTCGCAGCCCTCAGCGGAGGTGATCAGCGGGGCATGGAAGTACCGGCCGCCCTTGCCGTAGCCGAGCAGTCCGATCCGTACCGGGGATCCCGTCATGCGGCGGCTCCTGTCGCGGGAGGGAGTGGGGGCACGATGAAGACCGGCGCCGGCGGAGAGAGCGTCTCGCCGGCGCCGGCCGGTCTCAGGCGTTCTGCGGGAAGCCGAGGTTGAGGCCGCCATGGCTCGGGTCCAGCCAGCGGCTGGTGACGACCTTGCCCCGGGTGAAGAACTGCACGCCCTCGGCGCCATGGGCGTGCGAGTCGCCGAAGAGGCTGTTCTTCCATCCGCCGAACGAGTAGTAGGCCATGGGCACCGGGATCGGCACGTTGATCCCGATCATCCCGACCTCCACCTCGTTCTGGAACCGCCGGGCGGCGCCGCCGTCGTTGGTGAAGATGGCGGTGCCGTTGCCGTACTGGTTGCTGTTCACCAGCTCCAGCGCGTGCTCGTAGGTGTCCACCCGCAGCACCGAGAGCACCGGGCCGAAGATCTCGTCGGTGTACACGCTCATTTGTGGCTGGACGTGGTCGAGCAGCGTCGGGCCGAGCCAGAAGCCGTTCTCGCCCCCGTCGGGCTTCACGTCGCGGCCGTCGACGACGAGCTTGGCGCCCTGCTCCTCCCCGGCGTCGACGTAGGAGGCCACCTTGTCGCGGTGCTCCCGGGTGACCAGCGGGCCCATGTCGGAGCCCTTGCGGCCGTCTCCGGTGCGCAGCGTCACGGTGCGCTGGGCGATGAGGTCGACCAGGTCGTCACCCACCCCGCCGACGGCGATGACTGCGCTGATCGCCATGCAGCGCTCGCCGGCCGAGCCGAACCCGGAGTTGACCGCCGCGTCGGCGGCGAGGTCGAGGTCGGCGTCGGGCAGCACGACCATGTGGTTCTTCGCGCCACCGAGGGCCTGCACGCGCTTGCCGTGACGCGTGCCGTTCTCGTAGACGTAGCGGGCGATCGGGGTCGAGCCGACGAAGGACACCCCGCGGATGTCGGGATGCTCGAGCAGCCGGTCGACGGCCACCTTGTCGCCCTGCACGACGTTGAAGACGCCGTCGGGCAGGCCGGCCTCCTTCCAGAGCTCCGCCATCCAGAGCGCCGCGGACGGGTCCTTCTCGCTCGGCTTCAGGACGACGGTGTTGCCTGTCGCGATGGCGATGGGGAAGAACCACATCGGCACCATGGCCGGGAAGTTGAACGGGCTGATGACCGCCACAGGGCCCAGCGGCTGGCGCACCGAGTGGACGTCGACCGAGGTCGAGGCGTTCTCGGTGAATCCGCCGCGGACGAGCGAGGGGACCCCGCAGGCGTACTCGACGACCTCCTGGCCCCGGGACACCTCGCCGAGGGCGTCGTCGAGCACCTTGCCGTGCTCGGCCGTGATGATCGCGGCGAGTTCGGGCTTGCGGGCATTGAGCAGCTCCCGGAACCGGAAGAGCACAGCGGTGCGCCTGGTCAGCGAGGTGTCGCGCCAGCCGGGGAAGGCCGCGGCGGCCGCGGCGACGGCGGCGTCGACCTCCTCGGGGGTGGCCAGCGCGACCTCGCCGGTCACCTCCCCGGTGGCGGGGTCGGTCACCGGGGCGGTCCGGCCGCCGGCGCCCTCGCGCCGGGCGCCGTCGATCCAGTGCGGGATGGAGGTGGGCATGGCGATCCCCTTCAGGGGTGGGGGTTAGGGGTTGGGGGTGTCGGAGGCTGTGTCGTCGGGGAAGTGCTTGCCGACCAGCGAGCGGATGGCCGCCAGCATGCGGATGCCCGACTCGCGGGCCTCGTCGTCCCAGCCGAAGACGCAGGTGGTGAGGACGCCGTCGAAGCCGATGCCGGCCAGGGCCGCGAAGGCCTCGTCGAAGTCGACGTCGCCGCGGCCGATCTCGGCGTGCTGGTGGACCCGGGTGGTGTTGCCCGGCGGATTGGTGATGTAGCGCAGGCCGCCGGAGGCGGTGTGGTCCATCGAGTCGGCGACATGCACGTGGGTGAGCAGGTCGCCGGCGTACGCGATGATCCCGGCTGCGTCATCGCCCTGGTGGAACGTGTGCGGCAGGCAGTACAGGAAGGACACGTTCGGGGAGTCGATGCCCCTGACCATGTCGACGGCCGGGTGGCCCAGCTCGATGAAGTCGTCGGGATGGGGCTCCAGTACGAGCCGGATCCCCTCGTGCTCGAAGACCGGCAGCAGCTCCTCCATCGACCGCCAGAACATCGCCTCGGCGAGCTCCGGGGCCTCCGGGCGGCCGTTGAACTCGCTGTTCATCGTGTCCACACCGAGTTCCGCGCAGATCTCGATCGCCCGCCGCCAGTAGCGCACGGCGGCCTCTCGCTCCTCCTCGCCCGGTCCGGACCAGCGCATGACCGGGAGCAGCGAGGTGACGCCGATGCCGGCATCGGCCAGCTTCGACCGGAAGGAACGCACCGTGGCGAGATCGACCCGGGGGTGCTTGAAGAAGGGGATGAAGTCGTCGCGGGGAGAGAGCTCGATCCACTCGTAGCCCATCCCGGCCACGACGTCGGGCAGCTCCAGCAGAGGCGTCGTCCGCAGCATCTGCGGGTCCAGGGCGATCCTCATCGCTGCGCCAATCGGACCTCGGTGCGCTGCCCGGAGCGGAGCGCCTCCACCCCGGCGGTGCACACGGCCGAGGCCGCGTAGCCGTCCCAGACTCCTGGGCCGTCGATCGTGCCGCGGCGGGCGGCGTCCACCCAGCGCTGCACCTCGATGTCGTAGGCGCGCCCGAACCGCTCGCGGAAGCCGGGCGCGATCGCGGTGCTGCGTATGGCACCCGACGGGGCGCCGGTCTGCCGGACCAGTCCGGCGTCGAGGCCGATCATCGCGCTGCCGTCCTCGGCGACCACCTCCGTGCGGACCTCGTAGGCCACGCCGGTGCTCACGAAGCACTCGACGTCGACGATCCGCCCGCCGGCCATCTCGAAGGTCACGAGCAGGGGATCGGACTGACCCGCCACCGCATGCCGGGTCGGCCGCGGCCGCAGCACGGTGACCGCGGCGATCTCCTCGTCGAGGAGGAAGCGCGCGACGTCGACCTCGTGCACCACCGAGTCGGTGATCATCATCTCGCTGGTGAAGTGCGGCGGCACCGCGGCGTTGCGGTGCACGCAGTGCACGACCAGCGGTTCGCCGATCGCCCCGGACGCGATGAGCCCCCGCAGCTGCGCGTACTCGGGGTCGAAGCGGCGCATGAACCCCACCTGGACGAGCCGGCGTCCCGTGCGGGCGGCGAACTCGTCCTCGGCCCGGACGACGGCGAGCGAACTCTCCGCATCCATGGTCAGGGGCTTCTCGCACAGCACCGGGATGCCGCGATGGACGCAGGCCAGCACCTGGGCCTCGTGGAACTGCCCCGGGCTGGCGATGACGACGGCGTCGACGCCGCGGTCGGCGATCGCGGCGAGCGGGTCGGCGATCACCCGGCAGCCGGGAACCTCCGCGGCCACCTGCTCGGCCTTGTCGGTGAAGGCGTCGCTGACCGCGACCACCCTCGCGCCGGAGATGCGGCTGTGCAGGCGCGCCACGTGGTCGGCGCCCATCATCCCGACGCCCAGTACGGCGACGCGCAGTTCGTCGGCCGGGACGTCGGCCATCACCGGGAGGACGCCCGCGGAGGTCTCGGTGGTCGTCATGACTGCTGTTCCGCGGCGGTCGCCGGCCGGCCGATCTCGAGGGACCGGATGCCGCAGCCGGAGATGTAGCGGTGGGTGCGCTGCGCGATCGGCAGCGGCACGTCCGGGGAACACGGGTACAGGTCGTGCTCGACGATCGCGAAGACGTCGAGTCCCAGCTCCTCGATGGCCTCCAGCAGCGGCGGATAGTCGGGCACGCCGTGCGGCGGCTCGACCATCGCGCCCATCTTCACCGCGTCCGGCCACGTGATGTCCTCGGCCAGCACCCGGTCGATCACGGCGGGGTCTACCTGCTTGAGGTGCAGGTAGCCGATCCGCTGGGGATAGCGGCGGATCAGGTCCAGGTTGTCGCCGCGGTAGTAGCTGACGTGGCCGGTGTCCAGGCACAGCGGCACGTAGGCCGGGTCGGTGTCGGCCAGGAAGCGCTCGATGTCGGCCTGGTAGCCGACGTGGCTCTCGGCGTGCGGGTGGAAGGCGATGCTCAGGCCGTACTCCTCCTGCACCGCGCGGCCCAGCCGGTCGACGCCGGTGGTCATGGCGCGCCACGCCTCCGGTGTGAGGTCCCGGGACTCGACGTCGGAACCGGTCTTCTGGTCGCGGAAGGTGTCGGGGATGACGACGACGTGCGTGCCGCCCATCGCCTGGGTCAGCGCCGCGACATCCTTCACCTGGCTCCACACCGCGTCCCAGGAGTCGGGCCGGTGCAGGTGCTCGAACACCGTTCCGGCCGTGACCTTCAGGTTGCGGGAGCCGAGCTCGTCGGCGAGCCGCGCCGGGTCGGTGGGGAGGTAACCGTAGGGCCCCAGCTCGATCCACTCGTAGCCGCAGGCGCTGACCTCGTCGAGGAACCGTTGCCAGGGCACCTGCTGCGGGTCGTCGGGGAACCAGACGCCCCACGAGTCCGGGGCCGACCCCACCCGGATCCGGCTCATGCCCGTCCGCGACTGCGTCGGCGCCGCCTGGCTCTGCGTGCTCATGTGTCTTCCTCCGGGTCTGGATGGTCGGACGGTCTCAGGAGCGGGATGTGGTGCCGTGCTCGGACGGCGCGAGGTACGGGTGCTGGCGGGTCTTCCAGCGCTCGTAGACGGCGCGGGCGTCCTGGGTGCTCTCCAGCGTGGAGATCTCGCTGACCGGGACGTCCCACCAGGACTCGCTCTCCGGTGCATCGATCAGCGGGTCGGTCTCGACGTGCACCACGGTCGTGCGGTCGCCGGCCTTGGCCTTGCGCAGGGCCGCCTCGAGGCCGGGCCCGTCCTGGGCGACCAGGACGTCGACGCCCAGGCTGGCCGCGTTGGCGGCGAGGTCGACGGGCAGCACGTCGCCGTCGAGCCGGCCCGATGCCGAGCGGTAGCGGTACCGGGTGCCGAAGCGCTGGGAGCCCAGCTGCTCGGAGAGCGCGCCGATCGAGGCGAAGCCGTGGTTCTGTACCAGGACGACGACGACCTTGATGCCCTCCTGGACGGCGGTCACCAGCTCGGTGGCCATCATCAGGTAGGACCCGTCGCCGACCATGACGAAGACGTCGCGGTCGGGCTCGGCCATGGCGACCCCGATCCCGCCGGCGACCTCGTAGCCCATGCACGAGTAGCCGTACTCGACGTGGTAGCCCTTGGGGTCGCGGGTCCGCCACAGCTTGTGCAGGTCCCCGGGCATGGAGCCGGCTGCGCAGACGACGACGTCCCGCGGTGCGGACACCTCGTTCACCGCGCCGATGACCTCGTTCTGGGTGAGCCGGCCGCCCTTTCCCGCGCTGGGGGTCGCCGGGTGGTATGCGGCCTCGACGGTCGCCTCCCACTCCGCGGCGAGCGCGGCGGTGCGGTTCCGGTACGCCTCGTCGACCGACCACCCGGCCAGTGCCTGGGTGAGCGCCTCGAGCGTCTGGCGGGCGTCGGCCACCACGCCGACGCCGGACTGCTTGACCGCGTCCAGCGACGCCACGTTGATGTTGACGAACCGCACGCCGGGGTTGCTGAATGCGGTCCGCGAGGCGGTCGTGAAGTCGCTGTAGCGGGTGCCGATGCCGATGACGACGTCGGCCTCGCGGGCGAGTGCGTTGGCCGCCGTGGTGCCGGTGGAACCGATGGCGCCGACGGACTGCGGGTGGTCGAACGGCAGCGCACCCTTGCCCGCCTGGGTCTGGCCCACCGGAATGCCGGTCGCAGTGACGAAGGCATCCAGCGCATCGGTGGCGCCGGAATAGATGACGCCGCCGCCCGCGACGATCAACGGCGTGCGGGCCGAGCGGATGATCTCGGCGGCCCGCTGCAGCGCCGCCGGCTCCGGCAGTGGACGGCCCACGTGCCAGGTGCGCTCGGCGAACAGCTCGACCGGCCAGTCGTGTGCCTCGGCCTGCACGTCCTGCGGGATGGCGACCGTCACCGCGCCGGTCTCCACGGGGTCGGTCAGGACGCGCATGGCCCCGAGCAGGGCACCGGGCAGCTGCTCGGGCCGCCACACCCGGTCGAAGTACCGGGAGACGGGGCGGAAGGCGTCGTTGACCGTGATGTCGCCGCTGTCGGGGCGCTCGAGTTCCTGCAGCACCGGCGCGGAGGCGCGGGTGGCGAAGGTGTCGGCCGGCAGCAGCAGCACCGGCAGCCGGTTGATGGTGGCGAGGGCCGCACCGGTGACCATGTTGGTCGCGCCCGGGCCCACGCTGGAGGAGACCGCCCAGGTCTGCAGCCGGTCCCTGGCCCGCGCGTAGGCGGCGGCCGTGTGCACCATCGCCTGCTCGTTGCGGCCGAGCACGTAGGGGAGGAGTTCCGGGTCGGCGATCTCTGCCTGCAGCAGCGCCTGCCCGAGGCCCGCGACGTTGCCGTGGCCGAAGATGCCGAAGCAGCCGGCGAACAGCCGCCGACGGTGCCCGTCCCGCTCGGTGTGCTGCCCGGCCAGGAAGCGGACCACGGCCTGGGACACGGTCAGGCGCACGGTGTCGGTCCGCACGGGAGGGGCGGTGGGCTCGCTCACGACCGGAGCGCTCCGTTCTGGCTGGGGGAATGGGTGGGCTCGGGGAAATCGGTGGGCCTCGGGGAATCGGCGGAGTGCAGCGGCAGCCGTGGGTCGACGTCCTCCGCCGCCCAGGTGTCGCGGATCCAGGCGTGTTCAGGGTCGTCGACGATCCGCCAGGCGCGCTCGGCCCCCGGCCCGGCCATGACGTTGAGGTAGTAGAGGTCGTGGCCGGGTGCGGCGATCGAGGGGCCGTGCCAGCCGTGCGGGATCAGCACGACGTCGCCGTCGCGGACCTCCGCCAGCACGTCGATCGGCCGCTCCGGGGTCCCGTAGACCCGTTGGTAGGCCAGCCCGGCCTGACCCTCCGGCCCCCGGGACACCTCGAAGTAGTAGATCTCCTCGAGTTCGGTCTCCACGTCCGACGTCCGGTCGTGCTTGTGCGGCGGGTAGGACGACCAGTTCCCCGCCGGCGTGATGACCTCGCAGGCGATGACCGCGTCCGCCTCGAAGACGTCTGCCGTGGCGAAGTTGTTCACCTGCCGGCTGCACCGGCCGGCCCCGCGCAGCTCGACGGGGACGCCCGCGGCGGGGCCGTACCGCACCGGCAGTCGCCGGCGGGCCCGGGCGCCGCAGAGTGCGAACCGGCCGCCCCGCTCGCTGCGCAGCGTGGCCACGGCGTCGCGCGGCAGGTAGGCGAAGTCCGTCGGACCGGCGAATACAGTACTGCGACCGGCCAGGGGAACCGTCTCGCCTTCGCACTCCACGAGGAGGCTGCCGGCCAGGGGGACGACGAGAATCTCGTCCGGGCCGGTGTCCAGGAGATGCGAACCGCCGGCGGCCAGCTCGAGGACCCGCAGGCTCGCATGGCCCCAGCCGGCCGACTCGGGCGTGACCTCGAGCGCGTACGGGCCGGCCGCCGCAGTGCCGGCGGGCAGGTGCAGCGACGTCGTCGTTCCTGCGGTGGGCGGCCCTGCTGCGGTGGTCATCCTGCTCCTCGGCTTCTGGGAGGTGCGGCTTCTGGTGGGCCGGTCAGTGGACGAGCGACACCGCGGTGTCGACGGCACCGGCGACGTCGTCGTCCGGGGGATACAGCAGGGTCCGGCCGACCACCAGGCCGCGCACGGACGGGAGTGCCAGCGCGGACGCCCAGCTCTCGAAGGTCTCCTCGGGGCTGTCCGAGGGGTCGCCGCCGAGCAGCAGCGTGGGGAGGGTGGTGGCATCCATGACCCGGGCCATGTCGGGGACGACGGGGAGCTTCAGCCAGGTGAAGGCCGACGTCGAGCCCAGCCCTTGGGCGATGTGCACGGACTTGATCACCGCGTCCGGGCTGAGGTCGTTCACGACCGCACCGTCCACCCGGCGGGACATGAACGGCTCGAGCATGCAGATGACACCGGCGCGGGCCAGCTCGGTGATCGCCCGCCCGGCGGCCTCCAGCATCGCCACCGTTCCGGGGTCGTCCAGGTCGATCCGGTTGAGCATCTTGGCGGCATCGAACCGCGAGTGGACGACACCGGCCGGGTCGTAGCCGGTCATGCGGTCGTCGAGTTCGAAGGTGGAGCCGGCCAGCCCTCCGCGGTTCATGGAGGCGACGACGACCTTGTCCTCGAGCGCTCCGAGCAGGAGCAGGTCCTCGGCGATGTCGGCGGTTGCCAGCAGGCCGTCGACGCCCGGCCGTGCCAGGGCGATGCGCAGCCGGTCGAGCATGTCGGTGCGGCTGTGCATGGCGGTCGGGCGGCCCTGGGCGGCGAGCGCGCCACGGGCCGGATGGTCGGCGGCGATCAGCATCAGGCGCCCGTCGGCGGGAAGGAAGGACGGACGGCGACGGCGGGTGGCCAGCGCCCGCCCGATCGCCCACGGATCGCGGCTTCGCAGATCGGTGATCTCCGCGTAGCCGGAACACAGCGGAGCCGGGACGGCGTCGAGCAGCCCTGCGCGGACGTCAGACACGGGACCCCTCCAGGCGGGTGGTCGCAGCGAGGGCGGCGGCAGCCGGGGGATGAGCCGCGAGGTGGGCCTCGATCTCGGCCGCGGTGGGCATCGCCGTCGAGCACTCCAGGCGGGAGGCGACGATCGCGCCGGCCGCGTTGGCGTTGCGGAGCAACTGCTCCAGCGGGAGTCCCGCCAGCAGGCCGTGGCAGAGCGCTCCGCCGAAGGCGTCCCCGGCGCCCAGGCCGTTCACCACGTCCACCGGAGTGGGGGGCACCTCGACGCGCTCGGTGCGCGTCTTGCCGAGCACTCCCCGCGGTCCCTGCTTCACCACGGCGAGTTCGACACCGGCCGCGAGCAGCGCGTCGGCGGCCCGGTCGGCGTCTGTCTCACCGACTGCGACCTCGCACTCCTCCCGGTTGCCCACCGCGACGGTGACGTGCGGGAGCGCAGCCCGGACCTGCGCGGACGCCTCCTCCCGTGAGGCCCAGAACATCGGCCGGTAGTCGAGATCGAGCACCGTGTGCGAGCGCCGGCCGCGGGCCGCCCACGCGGCGTGGTGCGCCGACCGGCTCGGCTCCTCCGACAGGCCGGTGACCGTCGCCCAGAACAGCTGCGCACCGCGCACCGCCGCCAGGTCGAGGTCCTCCGGCCGCACCTGCAGGTCGGGAGCGGTGGGTCGCCGGTAGAAGTACAGCGGGAAGTCGTCCGGCGGGAAGATCTCGCAGAAGGTGACCGGCGTGGGGTGCTCGGGGTCGACGATGACGTACCGGTCCTCGACGCCGAGGTCGCGCAACGCCTGGCGGACGAAGCGGCCGAACGGGTCGTCGCCGACCCCGCTGATCAGCGCCACGGAGTGGCCCAGCCGTGCCGCCGCGACCGCCACGTTGGCGGCGCTGCCGCCGAGGTACTTGCCGAAGGTGTCGACGTCCTCCAGCCCCACGCCGGTCTGCAGCGGGTAGACATCGGTTCCGCTGCGCCCGATGACCAGTACCTCCGGGGCGTCCTCCACGGTCGGCCACCACCCTTCGCCGCACGATCGTCGCTGCGCTCTCAGCTGCGCTGCACGTGCCCCCGACTGTGCTCCACGACACATGTGGTGTCAACGCTTTGTCCTGACATCAATGCATACATATGAACTGTTGACCTGCCACCACGATGTGATGAGTGCAGGAGGGGGGCCGGTCTGCGATCATCCAGACGGCGGGGGCGCCGGCGAGCGGCCCGTCCCGTGGCGGCGCCATCCGAGGAGGGGCTCTGTGGCACCTGTTCTGACGTTCGAGATCGACCGTTCCAGTCCCACGCCGCTGTACTTCCAGCTGGCCCAGGCGATCGAGGGGGCCATCGCGGGCGGGTCCCTGCCGTCCGGCTCCAAGCTGGAGAACGAGGTCCTGCTCGCCCAGCGCTACGGTCTGTCGCGGCCGACGGTGCGCCGGGCGGTGCAGGAACTGGTCGACAAGGGGCTCCTGGTCCGCAAGCGGGGCGTGGGCACCCAGGTGATCCAGCCGCACGTCCGCCGCTCGGTAGAGCTCACCAGCCTCTACGACGACCTGGCCCGCGGCGGTGAGATGCCGACCACCGACGTGCTGTCGCTGGAACGACTCCGCGCGGCGGCCGACATCGCCGAGGACCTCGAACTACGGGAGGGCGACGATGTCGTCGTCGTCCGTCGGCTGCGACGCTCCCACGGTGAGCCACTGGCCCTGATGACCAACTACCTCCCGGGCCGGTTCGACCCGACCGTGGAGGAGCTGTCCGAGCGGGGGCTGTACCAGTTCCTGCGCGGGCGGGGTGTGCACCTGCGGGTCGCTCATCAGCGGATCGGAGCGCGGCTGGCCCGGGCGGAGGAGGCGAGACTGCTCGACGAGCCGCCGCGTGCGGCGCTGCTGACGATGCAGCGCGTCGCCTTCGACGACCACGGCACCCCGGTGGAGCTGGGGCGTCACCTGTACCGGGCCTCGCGCTACGACTTCGAGGCGACGCTCGTCGGCCGCTGAGGCGCCGCCCCTCACAGGAACGGGTTCTCGCCCGCCTCGATCTGCTCGGCGAACTCGACCAGCGCGGCCCGGTCGGGCTTTCCCCCGACCGAGCGCACGGCCTCCTCCAGCGCCGGCAGCACCTCCGCTGCCGGCCGGCCGGCATGACTGTGCCCGACCTCGGCGAGCCCGAAGGCTGCCTGCTCGCTCACCTGACGGGCCAGTTGCGGCACGGGCGGGCGCAGGAGTCGCAGGAGCTCACGCTGGAGGGGTGACTGGCGTCGGGTTCTGCGGGCCATCGGACGCTCCTGTCGGGCAGGGCCTGTCGAGGGGGTTACTGAATGTGGAAGTGGTCCGGCGAGCGGCGCCCACCAGTAGTGATCAGGGCCAGCGACTCGTCCATGTAGCTGTCGGACAGTTCCTGCGCCAGGTCCTCGCGGCCTTCGGCCAGTGCCATGTTGACCTGCTCGACGTGGTCGTCGTGCAGCACGCGGAGACGCTCGGTCAGGACGTCCGGGGTGACGGCTTCGGCGTCGGCGGTGGACGGGTCGGCCATCGGGATTCCCGCGGGCGCCGGGGTGATCGTGGCAGCGGCTCGGCGGGCGCGCCGGCCGAGCAGTGCGGCTGCGGCCAGCGTGATCGCCGCGAGGGTGAGCGTGACGAGGTCCGCTGTCGGGCCGGCGACAGCTGCGAGGACCAGCAGGGAGACGCTCGTGAGCACGAGCGCGCGGATCCGGCCACGGCGGTCCTCGGGGGCGGTCGCGCCACCGAGGGGGGTCAGGGGGTGGAGGGGAAGCACGGGAGTTGGCCTTTCGGACTCGGGGATGTCCGCTCGGGCGCGGACTCTCTTCTGTTGCCCGGCTGGTGCGGCAAAGCCGCGCTGTCGGGCCGATCCCAGTACCCGAGGGTGGCCCGTTGCGGCTCCCCGGGATGTCGCTGTCTCGGCACCGTCATGGGTCGAGAGTTAGTCTCTGAATCGTTATAGAAGCAAGAGTAGCGGCATCGGGGAGCGCATGTGGGGAAACAACCACCGGAGGCGTCGAACGGTCGATTGACACTGCTCACACTGGCGCGCGACCTGGGTGTCTCCCGGGCGACCGTGTCGAACGCCTACAACCGTCCCGACCAACTCTCGCCGGCGCTTCGGGCGCGGATCCTCGCCCGCGCCGATGAACTCGGCTTCTCCGGGCCGGACCCGATGGCGCGCGGTCTGCGCCGGGGGCGGGTCGGCGCCGTCGGTGTCCTCGTCGACGAGGGGTTGTCCCACGCCTTCTCCGACCCGACGACCGTGCTGTTCCTCGACGGGCTGGCCCGTGAGCTGCAGCTCGACGGTCTGGGCCTGCTGCTGCACGCCGGCCGGGGCGACGGGGTCATGCTCCGGTCCATCCGTGACGCGGCGGTCGACGCCTGGGTGGTCCTGTCCTTGCCGGACGGCCACCCGGCGGTGTCGGCCGTCCGGTCCCGGGGGCGGCCGGTCGTCGTCCTGGACCAGCCGTTCCTGCCCGGCGTCCCGCTGGTCGGCATCGACGATGCGGCCGGCGGCGAGGCTGCGGTCCGGCACCTGCTCGGGCTGGGCCACCGGCGGCTCGCCGTGCTGACCATGCCGCTGCAGGCGGGCGGGCGTGAGGGCAGAGCGGACGTCCGTCGACAGCAGGAGGCGACCTACCAGGTCATGACCCGGCGCCTTGCGGGTGCGGCTGCTGCGGCGGCGGAAGCCGGCGTGTCCTGGGACCAGGTGACGGTGGTCGAGTGCATGGCCAACGAACCCGACGCCGCAGCCCGTGCGGTCGCCGGCCTGCTGGCGGGGCCCGGCGCCCCGACGGGGGTCTTCGCCTGCAGTGACCAGCTGGCTCTCGGCGTCCTCCGCGCCGCCCGTGGTGCCGGCATCCGGGTGCCCGAGGAGCTGTCGGTGGTGGGTTTCGACGACTCCCCGCCGGCCCGGGTCGCGGAGCCACCGCTGACGACCGTCGCCCAGCCCTTGCGCGGGCGTGGTCGAACGGTCGGTGCACTGGTGCGCGCACTCATCCGTGGCGAGGAGGTGTCGAGTCCCGCGAAGTCTCCGGTCCGGCTCGTGCTGCGGAGCAGCACCGGACCGCTCGGCGGCCGCGACCGGTCGAGCCGCGCGCGGGCCTGATCGTGCTTAGCTGACCGCCGGTTTTCTCCGCCCGAAGGGACTGCGATGTCGATCCTCTCCAGCTTCGCCGAGGCACTGGTCGCCGGCCGCATCGAAGTCGTCGACCTCACCGCGCCCCTGTCGTCGGAGACGCCGGTCATCCAGTTGCCGGAGCAGTTCGCGCAGACCGCGCCGTTCGAGCTGGAGGAGGTCAGCAGGTACGACGACCGGGGCCCCGCCTGGTACTGGAACAACTTCCGGACCGGCGAGCACACGGGGACGCACTTCGACGCGCCGAACCACTGGGTCACCGGCCGGGACGGCGACGACGTGGCGTCGGTGCCGGTGCAGCGGATGATCGCGCCCGCCGCCGTCCTGGACTTCTCGGTGCAGGTCGCGGAGAACCCCGATTTCCTCCTCGAGGTCCAGCACATCCGGGAGTGGGAGGTGGAGCACGGCCCGCTGCCGGAAGGCGGCTGGCTGCTCTACCGCACCGGCTGGGACGCGAGGTCGGCCTCCCAGCAGGACTTCATCAACGCCGACGACACCGGCCCGCACACTCCGGGCGTCTCCCCCGAGTGCGCCCGCTGGCTGGGCGAGGAGCCCTCGCTGATCGGAATGGGCGTGGAGACGGTCGGTACGGACGCCGGCGCGGCGCACTCCTTCGATCCGCCGTTCCCCTGCCACGCGGCGCTGATGGGCAGCGGCAAGTACGGGCTGACCCAGTTGCAGAACCTCGCCCAGCTGCCGCCCACCGGAGCGCTGATCGTCGCGGCACCGCTGCCGATCGTGTCCGGTTCCGGTTCGCCGTCGCGTGTGCTCGCACTGGTCGACCGCGGATGAACGTGGCGCACGCGGTCGGGGATGCGCTCGCGCGGTGCGGGATCGGCACGGTGTTCGGCGTCATGGGCTCGGGCAACTTTCTGGTGACCAATGCGATGGTCGCCGCGGGCGCCCGGTACGTCGCCGCGCGCCACGAGGGCGGAGCGGCCACGATGGCCGACGCCTACGCCCGGATCAGCGGGGAGGTGACGGCGCTCAGCGTGCACCAGGGCTGCGGGTTCACCAACGCGCTGACCGGGATCACCGAGGCGGCGAAGAGCCGAACGCCCATGGTGGTCGTGACCGCGGAGGCCACCTCGCCGCGGTCGAACTTCTTCGTCGACCAGATGGCGCTCGCCGGGGCGGTCGGGGCGGTGCCCATGCGGGTGACCTCGCCGGAGGACGCCGTCCGGCAGGCGGCGGCGGCGGTCGCCACCGCCCGGGACGAGCGGCGGGTCGTCGTCCTGAACCTGCCGCTGGACGTGCAGGGCCTCGTGGCTCCTGCCGTGGAGGTCCCGATATCGCCGGCCGCGCGAGCGGTCGCGCCTGACCCGGCCGAGGTGGAGCGGCTGGCCGATGCCCTCCGGCGCGCGCGCCGCCCCGTGTTCGTGGCCGGCCGCGGGTCCCGCGGGTCCGGATGCCGTGCGGCGCTGGCGGAACTGGCCGACCGTTGCGGCGCCCTGCTGGCGACGTCGGCCGTCGCCAAAGGACTCTTCCGCGGGAACGCGTGGGACCTCGACGTGTCCGGCGGCTTCGCCACTCCGCTGGCCGCCGAGCTCATCACCGGAGCGGACCTGATCGTCGGCTGGGGCTGCGCGCTGAACATGTGGACGATGCGGCACGGGCGACTCATCGCCGAGGACGCCGTGGTCGTCCAGGTCGACGTGGAGCGCGAGGCGCTCGGGGCGCAGCGCGAGGTCGCCTTCGGGGTCGTGGGTGATGTCCGGGCGGTTGCAGGGCTGGTGGCGGCCGCGCTCGGCGGGGTTGCGACCGGTTACCGGACGCCGGAGGTACGTCGCGCGATCGCCGAGCGCGGGCGCTGGCGGGACGAGCCGTTCGAGGAGACCGGGGGAGCGGAGTTCATCGATCCGCGGACGCTGACGATCGCCCTCGACGATCTGCTGCCGGCCGAACGGGTGGTCGCGGTGGACTCCGGCAACTTCATGGGCTACCCGAGCATGTTCCTCGACGTCCCTGACGAGCACGGCTTCTGCTTCACCCAGGCGTTCCAGTCGGTCGGGCTGGGCCTGGCGACGGCGATCGGCGCGGCGCTGGCGCGGCCCGACCGATTGCCGGTGGCTGCCCTGGGCGACGGCGGCGCGCTCATGAGTGCCTCGGAGCTGGAGACCGTCGTCCGGCTGGGCCTGCCCATGGTGGTCGTCGTCTACGACGACGCCGCCTATGGAGCCGAGGTGCATCACTTCGGCCCGGACGGGCACGCACTGGGCACGGTGCGGTTCCCCGAGACCGACTTCGCCGGCATCGCCCGCGGCCACGGGTTCGAGGCGCTGACCGTCCGCGCCTCGCGCGAGCTGGACGGCGTGGCGGCGTGGCTGGCCGGCCCCCGCTCGAGGCCGCTGCTCATCGACGCGAAAGTGACGCGCGACGAGCCGTCATGGTGGCTGGAGGAGGCCTTCCGCGGCCACTGACGCGCCCGGCGGCGCCGCTCGGTGATCTCATGGAGAAATCCCGTCACGGGCCGCCCCGTTGCGCGATGCCGCCGATCCCCACAGCGTGAAAGGACCCAGCTCGATGATCTTCATCACCGCCAAGTTCCGCGTCCGTCCCGAGGATGCCGATTCGTGGCCCGAGATCAGCCGGGAGTTCACCGACGCCACCCGTGCCGAATCCGGGTGCCTCTGGTTCGACTGGTCCCGCAGCCTCGACGACCCGACCGAGTACGTCCTGGTCGAGGCCTTCCGGGATGACGACGCCGCCGCGGCGCATGTCACGTCGGATCACTTCGCCGCGGCACAGAGGAGTCTGCCGCCGCACCTGGTCGAGACACCGCGCATCGTCAACGTCACCGTGCCGCAGGACGACTGGTCGGAACTCGGCGAGATGGCGGTCGAGCAGCCCCGCTGATCGGCGCGCGCGAACCGGCGGCGGCGGCGGCAGTGGCGGACCGGCTGGTCCAGGCCGGTCCGCCGGTCGTTCCTCGGGCAGGAGGGGCCGGCGAGGGCTTGGTCCGAGCGGCCGTCGCGCGTAGCGTTCCGTGCCCTGACGGGCAGGGGTGCGATGCACGAGCTCGCGATCACGCAGAGCGTGGTGGACGCGGTGACGGAGCGGACCGGGACCGCGCCGGTGACCGTCGTCCGGCTGCGGGTCGGCCGCCTGGCCGGGGTGGTGCCGGACGCGATGCGGTTCTGCTTCGAGCTGGTGACGGCCGGGACGCCGCTCGAGGGTGCGGAGCTCGAGATCGAGGAGCCGGAGGGCCGCGGCCGCTGCCGGACCTGCGGTGCGGAGTTCCCGCTGCCCGATCTCGTCCTTCTCTGCGACTGCGGCAGCGCCGACGTCGAAGTTCTCGCCGGCCGCGAGCTGGCGATCGCGTCGGTCGTGCTCGCCACACCGGTGCCCTGACTCTGCGTGCGAGGAGTGGTTCGACATGTGCGGAACCTGCGGATGCGGAGAGTCCGACGTCCGTGTCGAGGCTCTCGCCGATGGCCGGGGCCCGGTGGCGACGGCCGATCACGATCATTCCCACGGGCACGACCCGGTCCCGGGCGTCGTCGAGATCGAGACGGCGCTGCTGGCGAAGAACGACCACCTGGCGCGGCACAACCGCGCGTGGCTGGCCGAGCGTGGCATCACCGCGCTGAACCTGATGAGCTCGCCCGGATCGGGGAAGACGTCGCTGCTGCGCCGCACCATCACCGAACTCGCCCCGGTTCGGCCGATCGGGGTCATCGAGGGTGACCAGGAGACGCGCATCGACGCCGAGAAGATCCGCGGCACGGGTGCACCCGTCGTCCAGATCAACACCGGTGCCGGGTGTCACCTGGACGCCGACATGCTGGCCCGGGGGCTGGCGGAGCTGGCGCCGCCGCCCGGATCGCTCGTCTTCGTCGAGAACGTCGGCAACCTCGTCTGCCCGGCCCTGTTCGACCTCGGGGAGGCCGCGAAGGTCGTCGTCGTGTCGGTCACGGAGGGCGAGGACAAGCCACTCAAGTACCCGTACATGTTCTCGGTCGCCGACGTCGTCGTGATCAACAAGATCGACCTGCTGCCCTACGTCGACGTCCGGCTGGACCGGCTCGTGGCGCACTGCCGATCGGTGAACGCGGACGCCCTGGTCCTGCCCCTGTCGGTCACGACGGGCGAAGGGACGGCGGCCTGGGGTGAGTGGCTTCTGACCTGCGAGCCCGTCCTGACGTGACCGCACCCTGACGGCTTGACAGGCCGCCCGGTGTGAGCGTAGTCACAGCTCACGCCGCGCAAGTAGGCCGAGATCCGGTCCCAGCGGAAGTCAGGGGTCGTAGCCCCGCGCACGGGTGAGCAGAGACCCCAGGAAGCGTGGCGAGATGCCATCCGCGTCCGTTCATGAGGCAGCTCGCGCCGCTGAGGAGGCACTGATCCACGTGCTGTGGATCAACGCCGGTCTCAGTTGCGACGGCGACTCCGTGGCCCTCACCGGAGCCACCCAGCCGAGCATCGAGGAGATCGCCCTCGGTGCCCTGCCGGGGCTGCCCAGAGTCGCCGTCCACTGGCCGCTGATCGACTTCGAGTGCGGTCCCAACGGCGGCGCGGACGACTTCCTGGAGTGGTTCTTCAAGGCCGACCGTGGCGAACTCGAACCCTTCGTCCTCGTGGTGGAGGGCTCCATCCCGAACGAGAAGATCAAGGACGAGGGGTACTGGTGCGGCTTCGGCAACAACCCCGCGACCGGGCAGCCGATCACGACCAGCGAGTGGCTGGACCGGCTGACACCCAAGGCGACGGCCGTGGTGGCCGTCGGGACGTGCGCCACCTACGGCGGCATCCACGCGATGGCCGGCAACCCGACCGGTGCCATGGGCGTCCCCGACTACCTCGGCTGGGACTGGAAGTCCAAGGCCGGGATCCCCATCGTGTGCGTACCGGGCTGCCCGATCCAGCCGGACAACCTGTCCGAGACGTTGACCTACCTGCTCTACCAGGCCACCGGGCAGGCGCCGATGATCCCGCTGGACGAGGCGCTCCGCCCCACGTGGCTGTTCGGCCGCACGGTCCACGAGGGCTGTGACCGGGCCGGCTACTACGAGCAGGGCGACTTCGCGACGGAGTACGGCTCACCCAAGTGCATCGTCAAGCTGGGCTGCTGGGGTCCGGTCGTGAAGTGCAACGTGCCCAAGCGCGGCTGGATCAACGGGGTGGGCGGGTGTCCCAACGTCGGCGGCATCTGCATCGGCTGCACGATGCCGGGCTTCCCGGACAAGTTCATGCCGTTCATGGACGAGCCGCCGGGCGGAAAGCTCTCGACCACTGCGGTCGGTCCGTACGGAGCGGTGATCCGGAAGCTGCGCACCATCACGACCCACACCCTCGACAAGGAGCCCAGGTGGCGACGACCGGGCCGGGAACTCGCGACCGGCGCGAAGAGAACCTGGTGACCCGGCCATGACCGCGACGAAGCCCCGCCCGACCGGCACGACGCCCACCGGCAACCTCGTGGAGATGGCGTGGGACCCGATCACCCGGATCGTGGGCAGCCTCGGCATCTACACGAAGATCGACTTCGACGCCCGGGAGGTCGTCGAATGCCACAGCACCTCGTCGATCTTCCGTGGCTACTCGATCTTCATGAAGGGCAAGGACCCCCGGGACGCGCACTTCATCACCAGCCGCATCTGCGGGATCTGCGGCGACAACCACGCCACGTGCTCGTGCTACGCGCAGAACATGGCCTACGGCGTGCGGCCGCCGCATCTGGCGGAGTGGATCGTCAACCTCGGCGAGGCCGCGGAGTACATGTTCGACCACAACATCTTCCAGGAGAACCTGGTGGGGGTCGACTACTGCGAGAAGATGGTCGCCGAGACCAACCCTCGCGTGCTCGAGCTGGCCAACCGCACCGAGAGCCCGCACGCCGACGCCCACGGGTACAAGACCATCGGCGACATCATGCGCTCGCTCAACCCGTTCACCGGCGAGTTCTACCGCGAGGCGCTGCAGGTCAGCCGGGCCACGCGCGAGATGTTCTGCCTCATGGAGGGCCGGCACGTCCACCCCTCCACGCTCTACCCGGGCGGCGTCGGCACCGTGGCGACGATCCAGCTCATGACCGACTACATCACCCGGCTGCAGCGCTACGTCGAGTTCATGAAGAAGGTCGTGCCGATGCACGACGACCTCTTCGACTTCTTCTACGAGGCGCTGCCGGGCTACGAGCAGGTCGGCAACCGCAGGATCATGCTCGGCTGCTGGGGTGCCTTCCAGGACCCCGAGTACTGCAACTTCGAGTACAAGGACATGACCGAGTGGGGTCGCAAGATGTACGTGACCCCCGGTGTCGTCGTCGACGGCACGCTGGTCACGACCGACCTCGTGAAGATCAACCTGGGCATCCGGATCCTGCTCGGCAGCTCCTACTACGAGGACTGGGAGGACCAGGAGACCTTCGTCAGCCGCGACCCCCTGGGCAATCCGGTCGACCGCCGTCATCCGTGGAACCAGCACACCAACCCGCGGCCGCAGAAGCGCGACCTCGACGACAAGTACAGCTGGGTCATGTCGCCGCGCTGGTACGACGGCAAGGACTACCTGGCGCTCGACACCGGCGGCGGCCCGCTGGCCCGGCTGTGGTCCACCGCCCTGGCCAACCTCGTGGACATCGGCTACGTCAAGGCCACCGGCCACAGCGTGCAGATCAACCTCCCGAAGACCGCGCTCAAGGGCCCGGTGAGCTTCGAGTGGGAGGTGCCGCAGTGGAGCAACACGATCGAGCGCAACCGGGCGCGCACGTACTTCCAGGCCTACGCCGCAGCCTGTGCGCTGCACTTCGCGGAGAAGGCGCTGGTGGAGATCCGGGCGGGGAACACGAAGACGTGGGAGTCCTTCGTCGTCCCTGAGGAGGGCATCGGCTGCGGCTTCACGGAGGCCGTCCGCGGCGTCCTGAGCCACCACCTGGTCATCAAGGACGGGAAGATCGCCAACTACCACCCGTACCCGCCGACCCCGTGGAACGCCAGCCCGCGGGACAGCTACGGCACGCCGGGTCCCTACGAGGACGCCGTCCAGGGACAGCCGATCTTCGAGGAGAACGACCGCGAGCACTTCAAGGGGATCGACATCATGCGCACGGTGCGCAGCTTCGACCCCTGCCTGCCCTGCGGCGTCCACATGTACCTCGGGAACGGGAAGACGCTCGAGCTGACCCACTCGCCCACCCAGTCGCTCACCGGCGAGTGACGGGGCCGGGGGTGACGTCGGCGGGGGCGTCGGCGAGCCCGCCCGCGGGTACCGGCGGCGGGCCGGACCTCCGCGCCACGGGGGAACGCATCGAGTCGTTGCTCGAGGCGGCGTCGACCGGCGGCAGGGTGGCGCGCGAGCGGGCAGACGAGCTCGTGCGGCTGGTCGTCGACCTGTACGGCGCCGGCCTGGAGCGGTTGCTCGGGATCGTGTACGAGTCCGGGCGGCTGGACGACGAGCTTCTCGACCGGCTCGCCGCGGACGACCTCGTCGCCAGCCTGCTGGCGGTGCACGGACTGCATCCCGATGGCGTCGAGACCCGGGTGGCGCGGGCACTGGACAGCGTCCGCCCCTACCTCGGTTCCCACGGCGGCGACGTGGAGCTGGTCGGGCTGACCGACGACGGCCGGGTGCGGCTGCGGATGCTCGGCAGCTGCGACGGCTGCCCCTCGTCCTCCGTCACCCTGACCCTGGCGGTGGAGACCGCCATCCGCGAGGCCGCGCCGGAGGTGAGCGGGATCGACGTCGAGGAGGCATCCCCCGCCGGCGCCAAGGACGCATCGGTCATCCCGGTGACGGCCCTGCGGTCCCGCCTCGACGCCGGCGCCGGTCCCGAGGGTGGGGGAGCCGTCGACTGGACTCCGGTCGAGGGGCTCGGCGTCCTGGCTCCCGGTGAGGTCAGCGGGTTCTCCGTCACCGGCACCGCGGTCGTGGGCATCCGGATCGGCGGCGACCTGTACGCCTATCGCGACCGGTGCCCGTCCTGCGGCGCAAGCCTGGCGAGCGGGTCCGTGGCGCGCCGGCTCGGTGGCACCGCCGGCGACGCGGTGCTGCGCTGTCCGACCTGCCACGGGCACTACGACGTCCGACACGCGGGTCTCGGGCTGGACGGCACCGACGCCCACCTCGAGCCGGTCCCGTTGCTGGCCCGCGACGGCGTCGTCGCGCTCGCCGTTCCCCGGGCGGTGAGCGCGTGATGACCGCGGGGCCAGGCAGGGGCGCCAACCCGCTGGCCGTCCTGACGAGGGTCAGCGCGACGCGGCCGGAGCCGAGTGCGCAGGAGCGCTGCGAGATGTGCGCGGAGCCGATCACGGAGCAGCACCAGCACGTCGTCGACCTGGTCGGCCGGGGCCTGATGTGCGCCTGCCGACCCTGCTATCTGCTGTTCACCGCGGAGGATGCCCAGCTGCGCTACCGCGCCGTCCCCGACCGCTATCTGAGCTTCGGCGACTTCGCCCTGAGCACCGGACAGTGGGACGAACTGGAGATCCCGGTCGGGCTGGCGTTCTTCTTCTCCAACTCGGTGCTGGACCGCACGGTGGCGTTCTATCCCGGACCGGCCGGGGCGACGGAGTCCGAGCTCCCGCTGGGCGCCTGGGAGCGCATCGTGGCCGCCAATCCCGGTCTCGCCACACTCAGGCCCGACGTCGAGGCGCTGATCGTGCGGCTGCCCGACCGGACGTCCGCCGCGCCCGGCTCCTTCCTGGTGCCGATCGACCGCTGCTACGAGCTGGTCGGCGCGCTCCGGCTCGCGTGGCGCGGGTTCGACGGCGGCCAGGAGGCCCGGGCGCTGCTCGACGCGTTCTTCGGCGACCTCGACGCGCGCGCCAGACCTGCCGGCGGGGCGGGACGCTGATGGCCGAGCTGACGTTCGCCGTCGACGACATCGTCCCGGAGCCCTACGCCGCGGTCCCCACCCTGCTCGCGAAGCTCCGGGTCGAGGAGACCAGCGGAGAACAGGTGCACGCGCTGGCGCTGCGGGCGCAGATCCGGATCGAACCCCAGCGCCGGCGCTACGACGACACCGAGGAGCGGGCCCTCCTGGACCTCTTCGGCGACCGGACGCGGTTCGCCCAGACCCTCCGGCCGTTCGCCTGGCTGCATGCCTCGACCGTCGCCCAGGGCTTCACCGGATCGACCGGAATCGACCTGCCGCTCCCGTGCACCTACGACTTCGACGTCTCCGGCACGACGTACCTGCACGCACTCCGGGACGGCGAGATCCCGCTGCTCTTCCTCTTCAGCGGCACGGTGTTCACCCGGGGAACGACCGGCTTCTCCGTCGCCGCGGTGCCCTGGGACTGCGAGGCGCGGTACCGCCTGCCGGTCGGCGTCTGGCGCGAGCTGATGGAGGCCCACTTCCCGGGCACCGAGTGGATCCGGATGCCCCGGGACACGGTCGAGGCCCTCGCGCACTTCCGGCACGTCAGGGGACTGACCAGCTGGGACGCCGCTGTGACGGCGCTCCTGGCGGACGCCTCGGCGGTGGAGCGGCCATGACGCTCGCCCTGGCCCGGCTGGCCGCCGACGCCGTCCTGTACGAGGGATATCTGCTGTACCCGTACCGATCGACGGCCGCGAAGAACCAGGTGCGCTGGCAGTTCGGCGTACTCGGTCCACCCGGAGCGGCGGACGCCGGGCTGGGGGAGGAGGCCGACCTCGCCGTCGAGTGCCTGCTGGACCCGGACACCACGGACGACGGCCGTTCGGCGGTGACGCTGCATCTGCGGTTCCTGCACCTCCAACGGCGACTGGCCGAGCGCACCGAACCGGACGGCAGCTTCACACCCGTGCCGGAGCTTCGTGTCGGGACCGACGCGTGGACCACCTGGGACGAGGCCGTCGAGGTCGAGCGGGAGCTGGGGACCTTCGACGTCCCCGCGCTGCGTCGCGGGGTCGTGCTCGCCGTGGAGGTCGACGGCGGCGACGAGGTCGAACAGGTCGACGGCGGACGCCTGGTCCGGCGGCGCTGGCCGCTGCGCGCGGTCGTGACGATCGCTGCCGACGCCGCCCGCCCGCTGCTGCGGTTGCGGGTGGCGGTGACCAACACCGCTGACCCGGCCGCGGACAAGGACGAGGCGCTGCGGACGTCACTGATCGGCGCGCACCTGCTGATGGCGGCCGACGGGTCGCGCTTCGTCTCGGTGATCGACCCGCCCGACGAGGCGCGCGAGGCCGCCGCCCGGTGCCGTCAGCATCGGTGCTGGCCGGTTCTCGCCGGCGAGGGCGGCCCTGACGGGCAGACCTCGGACGTCGTGCTGGCCGCGCCGATCATCCTGTCCGACCATCCGGCAGTGGCGCCGGAGAGCGCCGTCGCGATGTTCGACTCGACCGAGATCGACGAGATCCTCACGCTCCGCGTGCTGACCATGACCGATGAGGAGAAGGCCCAGGCCCGGGCGACCGACCCGCGGGCGGCCATGATCATCGACCGCTGCGAGCAGATGTCACCGCGGGAGTTGCAGCGGCTGCACGGCGTCATGCGGGACCCGCACAGCGACGGCGCCTCGCTCACCGGTGACGACTGGTGGGCGGCCGAGGCCGCGGCTCCGGTCTCGCCCGAGACCGACGCCGTCCTCGTCGGCGGTGTCCGCGTGGCACGGGGCAGCCGCGTCCGGCTCGTGCCCAGCCGGCGGGCCGACGCCCAGGACATGTTCCTCACCGGACAGGAGGCCGTGGTGAGCGCCGTGCACGCCGACCTGGACGGCGAGACGCACGTGGCGGTCACCCTCGTCGACGACCCGGCGGCCGAACTGCACGACTGGTACGGCCGCTACCTCTACTTCGCCCCCGACGAGCTGGAACCGCTCCCGGAGGCCCTCACCACGGACAGCTCCACCCCGAACAGCGGAGAGCCCGTCGAGCGAGAGGAGGGCCCGTCATGAGGGCGCTCGGAGTCCTGACCACCGCCCTGCTGGGGCTGGCACTGGGAGGGGCCGTCGTCGTCGGCGTCCGCTCGGTGCCGGATGTGAAGCGCTACCTGGCGATCCGCCGGATGTAGTGCGACAGGCCCGCCGCAACGACTGGAGGAGATCTGCATGAACAACGACGGCACCGCACCCGCCGCCCACCTGCAGGAGGAACCACAGGCAGCGCGAGGAGCGCCGGGGTCGCGCGACACCGGGTCCGACCAGCCCGGCGGTGGTCCGGCCCCCCGGCCCGCCGGCGGCTCGGACGAGGACAGCGACACCACGGTCGACGCACAGGGTGCGCAGCACCCCGGCGCGCCACAGATGCCGACCGGCGACCAGGCCGGTTGACGGCCGCGACCGGAATTCGGGAGGACTCATGACGAGCACACCGGGCAACCCCGGATCCACCGACTTCGAGGGGAAGGCGGTGCCTCCCTACGAGGGGCGCCGGGAGGCCGCGGACGTGGACGGCGAGGAGAAGCTGCACCGGGACGGCGCCAACGTCGGTGCCGCGACCGGCCCGGTCGAGAGCGCGGAGAGAAAGGCGCCAGAGCCGGCGGACACGCCGCGCGGAGCCGTCGCGTCCCCCGCCGACGAACAGCCGGCGGAGGACACCCCGGACGGCGAGCCGGGCGAGGCATCGGTCGGGCCGGCGCACTACGCCGGCACGACCCGCGGGGAGGACGTGAGCCGCGACCAGCACGACCAGGGCGAGGGCGAGAAGCCCGGCGGCGGGGCGTAGATGGGGTTTCCTCGTGTCCTGGTGGCCGGGATCGGGAACGTCTTCCACAGCGACGACGGCTTCGGTTCCGAGGTCGCCCGGCGGCTGGCCGCACTGCCGTGGCCGGACGGTGTCCGGGTCGTCGACTACGGCATCCGCGGCCTGCACCTGGCCTACGACCTGCTCGAGCCGTGGGACGCGCTGGTGATGGTGGACGCGCTCCCCGACCGGGGGCGGGTCGGCTCCGTCACGGTGTTGAGCATCGGCCCGCACGACGTCGGCGACGGGGCGCGCGTCGACGCCCACGGCATGGACCCCGCCACCGTGCTGGCCAGCCTCACGGCTTTGGGCGGCCGGCTGCCACCGCGCACCCTCCTGGTCGGCTGCCAGGTCGCCGAGACCGGTGACGGCATGGGCCTGACGCCGCCGGTTGCGGCGGCCGTCGACGAGGCGGTGCATGCCGTGCGCGGCGTGGTCACCGGCGACCTGGCACGTGAGGAGGTGGGCTGAGATGTGTCTCGGGATCCCTGGACGGGTGGTCGCGATGGTGCCCGGTTTCGGCGAACAGCTCGCGCTCGTCGAGGTCGAGGGTGTCGCGCGCCGGATCAACATCGGCCTGCTCGACGAGCCCCCGGAACCCGGTCAGTGGGTGCTCATCCACATGGGTTTCGCGGTCGAGCTCACCGACGCCGCCGGTGCCGACCAGGCGATGAGTGGCCTGGAGCTGATGGGCCGCCCGCGGGACGACCCGACCGTCGAGCAGGCCGGCCGCCGTGCATGACACGCTGCCCCGCGTCGTCCCGGGGCCGGTCCTCTTCGCGCGCTATGCCTTCCCGCCCAACTCGCACGGCTTCTGCGGCCCGGCCGATCACGGCGGGCTCTTCGAGTACGGCGTCGCCGGCGTCGACGACGGAGGGCTGCGCGCCATGGCCCAGCAGTTCGCCGGTGCCTGGCCCTATCTCGAGCTGATCGCAGGTGCCACCGGCATCCCCGATCCGCTGGACCGTCGGGTGGTGGAGGCCTACTGGGTCGGCAGTCCCCGGCTGGACCTGGTCGGCACCCGCCCGGTGGGGGACTCCATGGAGGACCGGTTCCGCTACCTGACGGGCGCGAGGTTCGCCAGCATCACCGAGGGGGTGCTCGCGGGGGGCGTGCCGCACCACAGCTTCGCCGTCTTCTGCATCTACCCCTACACGGGCCTGCTGACCGACCGGCGCAAGGCCCCGCACGCCCTCACCGTGCTCGACCGCTGCCGGATCCGGTGGGGGCGGGTGCTGGCGGTGCAGGGCGACCAGGTGGTCGTCGAGAGCTCCCCCCTGGCCTGGGACGGCGACGTCCTGCGGCTCGGGCCGCCGCAGACGGAGACCGTCGTGCAGTCTGTCGACGGGGTCGGGATGGTCGGCGGTGTGGCGCCGGGGGACTGGGTGTCGTTGCACTGGGAGTGGGTCTGCGATCGGCTGACCGAGGCGCAGGTGGGCCGGCTGCGGCGCTACACCGAGCGGCACCTGGCCATCGTCAACGATCGGCAGACCCGCTCCGCGGTTCCCCGGATCCTCGGCTGACCGTCGAGGTCGTGCTTCCCCGGCAGCGGCCGCTCCTGCGGCAGGAACGTGCCGGTCAGGCCAGGAACCGGCGGATCTCGGCGGTGACTGCCTCCGGTTGCTCGGCGCTCACCAGGTGCGAGGCCTGGGGCACGACGACGAATCGGGCGTCCGGGATGCCGTCGGCGACGGTCCGCACCGTGTCGGGCGGCGTCGCCGGGTCGTCAGCACCCGCGATGACCAGGGTCGGCGCCGTGATCTCGCCCAGCCGGTCACTGAGGTCGAAGGGTTCGATCGTTTCGCAGCAGGCCGCATAGCCCTCTCGGGACGTGCTGCGCAGCATCTGGAGCAGCCGCTCGGTCTCGTCCGGATGGGTCTCCGCGAACTTTGGGGTGACCCACGCGCCGATCCGCGACGGTACGAGGAACTCCGTGCCCTCGGCCCGGACCCGTTCCGCCCGCTGCTTCCACGACGGTGGATCGGGGAACCGTGCGGCCGACGCCATGACGATCAGGCGGTTCACGCGCTCGCGAAGGGTCACGGCCAGTTGCAGGCCGACAGCCCCGCCGAGGGAGACCCCCGCGTAGGCGAACCGGTCGATCCCGAGTTCGTCGAGGAGATTCCGGACGTCGTCGGCGAGGTCGGCAACCGTGTACGGCCCATCCACGACCGGTGAGCCGCCGTGGCCGCGCAGGTCGTAACGGATCACTCGATGGTGCTCGGCCAGGGCCGGGACCTGGGCGTCGAACAGGCCGAGGTCGGTGCCCAGCGACGGGCCCAGCACGAGTACGGGAGCGTCGGGCGGGCCGTCCTCCTGGAAGTGCAGCGTCGCCGGGCCCGTCGGCTGACTCGGATCATGTGACGTGGTCATTCGGCTCCTCAGGATCGGGGACGTCGGCCGCTTCGCCGGCGTCGCGCACACCCAGTCCTTTCTCGGGGGCGAGGGTCAGCACGCCGACCTTGCCCTGGTGGAGGTTGCGGTGCACGTCGTAGGCGGCCTGCCCGACGTCGTCCGGCCGATCCCCGGACGGGCCCGGACTCCCCGCGGAAGCGCTGTCAGGCGCTCACTGCTACAGCGATGGGGAGGTAGGAACGGACGGCGGCACACGCCGACTCCACCGCCGCTCCGAACCGGTCCGGCGAGTGCAGGAACACGTCGTGGCCGCCGTCCACCTCGACGACCGTCGCGTCCGGCAGCGCGCGGGCCAGCTTCATCTGCCGCTGAGGGTGAACGACCCCGTCATGCCGGGTGACCACGACGGCGGTCGGGGCGTCCACCGATCCGATCCATGAGTGCGAGCTGAACGTGCTCACCGCCTGCATGGCCGAGAGCGCGTCCACGAGCGAGGTACGCCGCATCTCCGACAGCGCCCACCGCCGCTGCGTCGGGTCGTATGCGGAATCCAGCAACGCCGTGCCGATCAGGTCGGCGCGCATGGCCGATGCGGCCGGCATCCACGTCGCCGCGGCGAGCAGCCCGGGCAGCATCAGTGAGGCCGACTGCTCCCACAGCGCCCCGGACATGTTGCGCGCGGTCGAGCAGAGCACGAGCCCGGCGACCAGCCGCGGGTGCCTGCGCCACAGCAGTTGGGCGATCAGGCCGCCCATCGAGTACCCCACCGCGATCAGCCGCTCGATACCGAGTTGGCCCGCGACGGCTGCCAGGTCGTCGGCGCAGTCCTCGAGCCGGAAGCCGCCGCGGCACGGGAGCCCGCCTCCGTGTCCCCGTTGGTCGACGAGGACGACCCGGTAGCGGCGACCGAGGTTCTCGACGACCCCGCCCCAGTTGAGCGCGGACGTGAGCGTGACGCCGTGCACCAGGAGGAGGGTCGGCGCTCCGGGCGGCCCCGGGGCGTCCCAGACGACCGTCCGCCCGCGCCCCGGGAGCTCGAGGACGCGCGGCTCTGCGCCGGGCAGCGCCGTCAGGGGCGAGCGGTCCACGATGACCTCCAAGCGGCGGCCCTGACGACGGCGGGGCCCGCGTGCTGGTTACCGGACGCGGGCCCCGCCGAAACTCTCCGGCACGGCGTTCCGCCCAGCAGGACGGCCTGCGCGCTGACGCCTACACGTCCGGCAACGACCGCGCCGGCCGCAGCCGCAGCGCGTGTGCCTGAGCGTCAGGTCCCGTCGCCCCGCGAGACGGCAGTGCGCTTCGCGGGGCTGCCTTTCCGCGCCGCCGCTGTCTTCTTCGCCGGCGTCTCGCCCGTCGCCGTCATCTTCTTCGCGG
>JAOPWM010000188.1 GCA_025965695.1 Blastococcus sp. | reverse complement strand
TCGTCGACCAGCGCGGTGTTGCCCATGGACTTGCTCATCTTCTCGCCGCCGAGGGTGACCCAGCCGTTGTGCAGCCAGTAGCGGGCGAACCCGTCACCGGCGGCGCGCGACTGCGCCTGCTCGTTCTCGTGGTGCGGGAAGCGCAGGTCCAGGCCGCCGCCGTGGATGTCGAACTCGGTCCCGAGATAGCGCTCGGCCATCGCGGAGCACTCCAGGTGCCAGCCGGGCCGGCCGCGGCCCCACGGCGTCGCCCAGGACGCCGTCTCCGGTTCGCCGTCCTTGTGCGCCTTCCAGAGCGCGAAGTCACGCGGGTCGTGCTTGCGCTCGTCGTTCTCGGTGTCGGCGGCGGGCTGGAGGTCGTCGAGCTTCTGCCCGGTCAACTCCCCGTACGCGGGGAAGGAGCGGACGTCGAAGTACACGTCGCCGTCCACGGCGTAGGCGTGGCCGCGCTCGATCAGCCGTTCCATGAGCGCGATCATGTCCGGGATGTGCCCGGTGGCCCGAGGCTCGTAGGTGGGCGGCAGGACACCGAGGACGTTGTAGGCGCGGGTGCAGGCGAGCTCGTTCTCGTAGGCCCAGGCCCACCACGGGACACCGTGCGCCGCAGCCTTGGCGAGGATCTTGTCGTCGATGTCGGTGACGTTGCGGATGTAGGTGACCTCTGAGCCCGCGACGGTCAGCCAGCGGCGCAGCACGTCGAAGGCGAGCGCGGCGCGCACGTGGCCCACGTGCGGCGGCCCCTGGACGGTCAGTCCGCAGACGTAGACGGTGGCCTGGCCGGCACGCAGCGGCGTGAAGTCGCGGACCGCACGGGCGGCCGTGTCGAAAAGGCGGAGGCTCACTGGGGGGAGTCTACGGACGCCGGCGCGTCCGCCTCTCCCGCAGCACCAGTGCGGTCGCTATCGCCGCCCGGCCCTCTCCCCGACCGGTCAGCCCCAGTCCGTCGGTGGTGGTCGCGGTGACGCTCACCGGAGCACCGAGCGCGGTGGAAAGCGCGGCTTCCGCCTCCGTCCGCCGGGGACCCAGCTTGGGGGTGGTCGCTATCAGCTGCACGGCGACGTTGCTGACCCGCCAGCCGGCCGCTTCCAGCACCTGCCGGACATGCTCCAGTACGGCGGTCCCGGAGGCCCCGGCCCAGCGCGGGTCGTCGGTGCCGAGCAGGCCGCCGATGTCACCCAGCCCGGCGGCCGAGAGGACGGCGTCGGTCATCGCGTGGGCCACGACGTCGCCGTCGGAGTGCCCGGCGCAGCCGTCGACACCCGGCCACTCCAGGCCGGCCAGCCGGCAGGCGCGCCCGGGCTCGATCGGGTGGACGTCGGTGCCGATGCCCACGCGGGGAATTGCGTCGTTCATGTACCCACCTGCAGTTCCGCCACCTCGAGGTCATGCACGACGGTGACCTTGGCGGCGCGCTCGGCGCCCGCCACGGTGACCACGGGGACCCCGACCGCGCGGACGACGGAGGCGTCGTCGGTGTGCTCGGCGCCGTCGTCGAGAGCGGCGTACGCGGCGACCAGCGTGGCCCGGTCGAACCCCTGCGGGGTCTGCACCCGGCGCAACGGCGCCCGGGGAACGGCGCCGGTCACCACGCCGGCGTCATCGACGACCACGACGGTGTCGGCCATCGGCAGGACGGGGACGACGGCACGGGCGCCGTCGGCCAGCGCGGCCAGCACCCGGGCGACGACGTCGGGCGGGGTGAGGGGGCGGGCCGCGTCGTGGACGAGCACGGCGTCGGGCGTCGGGTGTCCGAGGTCGGTCATCGCCGCGAGGGCGGCGCGGACGGACGCGGTGCGCGTGGCGCCGCCGTCGACCACGACGACGTCACGTGCGAGAACCGCGGCGAACGCGGCCCGCTCGGAGGCCGGGACAGCAACGACGACCCGCGCCACGCCGCCGGCGAGGAGGGTGTCGACGGCCCAGCACACCAGGGGGCGGCCGGCCAGCGGCACGAGCGCCTTCGGGAGATCTGCCCCCAGACGCAGACCACTCCCGGCCGCTGCGACGATGCCGACAGCGTGCACGGGAGCGGTCTGGGTGTCTCTGGGGTGGAACGCGGTCGTCAGGAATCCGGTGATCAGGCGAACCGGATCAGCTGGCGAGGACCTCGTCGAGGAGGATCTCGGCCTTGTCCTCGTTGGTGCCCTCGGCGAGCGCGAGCTCGCTGACCAGGATCTGCCGGGCCTTCGAGAGCATGCGCTTCTCGCCGGCGGACAGGCCGCGGTCCTTGTCCCGGCGCCAGAGGTCGCGGACGACCTCGGCCACCTTGTTGACGTCGCCGGAGGCCAGCTTCTCGAGGTTGGCCTTGTAGCGACGCGACCAGTTGGTCGGCTCTTCGGTGTGCGGGGCGCGGAGGACCTCGAAGACCTTGTCCAGGCCCTCCTGGCCGACCACGTCACGAACGCCGACGATCTCTGCGTTGTCAGCCGGCACACGCACGGTCAGGTCGCCCTGGGCGACCTTCAGCACGAGGTAGGCGCGCTCGACGCCCTTGATGGTCCGCTGCTCGATCGCCTCGATGAGCGCCGCACCGTGGTGCGGGTAAACGACGGTCTCGCCGACAGTGAAGCCCATGTGGATGTGACCCCTTTCGCTATCCCCAGGTTACCACGGCAGACTGACGAACGGATCTGTCCCGGGCCGTAAATCTGCAGGTCAGGGGCTTGGTGACGGATATCTGCGGGGTTGACAGAGCGTGACCGATGTGCCTCGTCCGGCCGGTGGCCCGGTGGGCCACCTCCGCGCGCTGGCCCTCGCGACACACCTGGGACCGACGGTCGTCGTCACCACCGTGGCCACCCTCCTGGCCGTCGCCTCGGGCCTGCCCGCGGGCCGGGCGGCACTGGTCTGCGTGGCCGTCCTCGCAGGTCAGGCATCCATCGGCTGGAGCAACGACTGGCTCGACGCCGACCGCGACCGGGCCGTGGCGAGGGCCGACAAGCCCGTCGTCCAGGGGGCGGTGCAGCCCCGGCGGCTGCGGTCGGCAGCGCTGATCGCGGCCACGACCGCCGTCGTCCTGTCGCTCCTGCTCGGCGTCCTTCCGGGGCTGCTGCTGCTCGTCCTCGTGGCGAGCGGATGGGCGTACAACGCGGGTCTGAAGCGCACCGCGGCGTCCCTGTTGCCCTACGTGACCGGTTTCGGTGCACTGCCCGCCGGGGTGGTCGCGACGGCGCCGGGCGCGCCGATCGCCCCGTGGTGGCTCGTCACTGCCGGTGGCGCACTCGGGGCGGCGGCCCACCTGGCCAACGTCGCGCCCGACCTGGAGGACGACCTCGCGACCGGCGTGCGCGGGCTCCCGCACCGGCTCGGCCCCCGGGTCTCGGCACTGACCGCAGCACTGCTGCTGGGAGGTGCATCGGTGGTGCTGGTCATCGGCCCGGACGGTGGGCCCACGGTGGCGGGCTGGATCGGCCTCGGTCTCGCGGTGCCGGCGGTCGCCGTCGCCGGGCTGGCCGGGACGGCCCGCTTCCGGCGCCCGGCCTTCCCCGCCGTGATGCTGCTGACGGTGCTGGACGTCGTCCTGCTCGTCCTGGGTGGCGCGGGAGTCAGCTGAGGCCCGGCTCAGCCGCGGCCGTGACTGCCGCCGTTGTCACCGCCATGGCTGCCGCCGTGGCTGCCGCCGTCGGAACCACTGGTGCCACCGTCACGGTGACCGCCACTGCCGCTGCGCGAGCCGGACTCCTTCGCGGAGTCGTCGTCCTGGGCCTCGGGCGCCCCGCTCGCGGTCGCCGGCGCGGTGCTGTCGTCCGCCCCGCCGTGGCGGTCCTCGTTGCGGGCGTGGGCCCATTCGCTGATCGTCTTGCCGTCGGCGTAGCCGTGCCGGGCGCCGTCGCTCACCCAGTCGCCGAACGCCTGCTCAGGAGCCGGACCCTTCGCCCAGTCCTCCAACGTGAGGTCGGTGGGTGCCACGACCACCGGCGTCTCGAGCACCGGGTCCCCGGTCTCGGTCACGGTATCCGTGACCGTCGCGGTTCCGGTGCCGGTCGGGTCCGCCGGGACGGTCGTCCCGCCGGCGGTCCCGGTGCCGACGACCGACGAGAACGTGTCCTGGACGGGGGCGGGCAGGACGCCGGCGACACCGGCCCCCGTGAAGGCCACGAGGCAGATGCCGGCCCCGGAGGCGGCCTGGGCGACGGCCCCGGCGGACAGGAACTTGGCGAGAAGGGCGGGGAAGAGCATGGCGAAGCGTCTCCGTCTCCGGACCCGGGAGCGCCGCAGCGATCTCCCGGCCGATGGGGCCGTCCGGATGGACGGGCTCGACTGGTCGGTGAGAAGACCGGCGGCCAGCAGGTCGGCGAGGGCGGCGCTGGGCCGCCCCGGCAGGGTCGCCGTCGCCCGGACCGCGCCGGCGAAGGCAGCGACGGCGTGGGAACCGCCGTCCGCCTCCTCGGGCACGGGCCGTCCGGCGAGGAACGCCTCGAAGGCGGCCTCGTCGGCGGTGTCGTCGGCTGCTGTGGTCATCTCACCCCTGTCATCGCCGGAGAGGCTCGTAGGGGTGCGCGCCGGCACCAACTCGTTCGGAGGAGTTCTCCAGCCCGGTCCGCAGCGCCCGCAGTCCGCGGCGCTGGAGGGCCTTCACCGAGCCGACCGACCGGCCCATGGCCTCGGCGACCTGCTCCACCGTCAGGTCCGCGAGGATCCGGAGCAGGAGGACCGAGCGCTGGTCGTCCGGCAGGACGGCGCAGAGCCGGTGGACGGTCTCGGTGCCGACGCCGACCAGGGCGTCGTCCTCCACGTCCCCGCCGGGGAGTTCGGTGAGGTCTCCGGGGTCGTCGGAGACCTGGGGACGACGGCTGCGGCGCCGCCAGTCGTCGATGAGACGCCGGTGGGCGATGGTGAAGACCCAGGCCCGCAGCGCGTCCTCGTCGCCACTGAACCCGGACAGGCCGGTGAAAACGCCGATGAAGGTCTCGCTCGCGAGGTCGTCGGCTTCGGCCGCGCCGTGCAGGCGGAGGTAGCCGGTGACCGACGGCGACAGGGCGCGGTAGAGCACCTCGAAGGCCCACGCCGCGCCGGCCTGCGCGGCGGCCAGGACGTCGTCGAAGGGCAGCCCCGTCCGCATGTGCCCTCCCTCGCCCGATTCCCGCTCCTCTCCTGATCGGCAGGACGGCGTGCCGACCGGACCGGATCCCGCCGAAAGGAGGACTCGCCGACCATCGGGGTTCCCTCCGGGCGGACCGCCCGGCCCGCCCGTTAGGCTCCGCACGACCCCCGTGTCACCGATCCCGCGGTGGCCGGACCGTTGCTGCTGGAGGTCGACGGCTGTGAACCGCGCGCTGCGCGCCGCCACGATGGGCGTGCTGCTCCTCTCCCCCGTTGTCCTGTCCGCCTGCAGCGCCGGGCAGGTGACGCAGACGGCCACCCAACAGCGCGACAAGACCGGCGCCCAGGCCCAGGTCGGGGACATCTCCCTGCGCCAGGCCGAGCTGCTGCCCCCCCGGGGTGGGAGCTACGCAGCGGGCGACGACGCCGACCTGCAGGTGGCGATCATCAACGGCGGCACCGAGGCCGACACCCTCGTTCGGGTCGCCGGCGATGGCTTCGGCTCCGCGGAGATCCAGGGCCCCACGACCGGTACCAGTGCCAGCACGAGCGCCAGTGCCAGCACGAGCGCCAGTCCCAGCACGAGCGCCGATTCCAGCGCCAGCACCAGCACCAGCACCAGCACCAGCACCGAGTCGCGCAGCTCGGTGATCGAGATCCCGGCCGGCGCTTCGGTCTTCGTGGGCGGCTCCGACTACAACGTGACGCTGAAGAACCTCCGCGAGTCACTGACGACCGGCCAGTACCTCGAGGTCACCTTCACCTTCCGGAACGCCGGTGAGGTCACCATCCCGGTCACCGTGGCGAACCCCGGCGCCGGCGAGACCCGCGGCAAGGCGTTCGACTTCCACGGAGGCGAGGGCTGAGCCAGCTCCTGGCGCCGTCCTCCCCGGGACTGTCGTAGTCCGGCGTTAGCGTCGGCGTCGTGCCGCCTGCTGGAGTGAAGTCCGCCCGTCCTGCCCACCGTTGTTCCGAGTGCGGCTACGCCTCGGCCAAATGGGTCGGTCGCTGTCCCGAATGCCAGGCCTGGGGCAGCATCCAGGAGCACGGTGCCCCCGCGGCCGCTCTGCGCGCGGTGTCGGCCGGCCCCGTGACCGCGCCGGCGCGGCCGATCGCCGAGGTCGAGCTCGCCGGCGCCCGGGCGGTGCCGACGGGGATCGAGGAGTTCGACCGGGTCCTCGGCGGCGGCCTCGTGCCCGGCGCGGTCCTGCTCGTCGCCGGCGAACCGGGCGTGGGCAAGTCCACGCTCCTGCTCGAGGTGGCCCACCGGGTCGCCGCCTCCAACGGTCCCGCGCTCGTCGTGTCCGGCGAGGAGTCGGCCGGGCAGGTGCGGCTGCGGGCCGAGCGGATCGGCGCCCTGCACGAGCGCCTCTATCTGGCCGCCGAGACGGAGCTGTCCGCCGTCCTGGCGCACGTCGAGCAGGTCAACCCGACGCTGTTGATCCTCGACAGCATCCAGACCGTCCGCTCCCCCGCCGTCGACGGCACCGACGGCGGCGCCACCCAGGTCCGCGCAGTGGCCAGTGCGCTCACCGCCGTCGCCAAGAGCCGGGGCATGGCGACGATCCTGGTCGGCCACGTCACCAAGGACGGCGCGATCGCCGGGCCCCGCACGCTGGAGCACCTGGTCGACGTGGTGATCTCCTTCGACGGCGAGCGGCACTCGACGTTGCGCCTGGTCCGCGCCATCAAGAACCGCTTCGGACCGGCCGACGAGATCGGCTGCTTCGAGATCGGGGACGCCGGCGTCGTCGGGGTGCCCGACCCGTCGGCGCTCTTCGTCTCCCGGCGGGCCGCGCCGGTCCCGGGCAGCTGCGTGACCGTGACCCTCGAGGGCAGCCGGCCGCTCCTGGCCGAGGTCCAGGCCCTGGTCGCGAGCACCGGCGGCGGGGGCTCGCCGCGAAGGGCGGTGAGCGGCCTGGACTCCCAGCGGGTGGCCATGGTCAACGCCGTCGTCGAGCGGCGTGGCGGGGTGAAGCTCGCCGATGCCGACGTGTTCGCCGCCTCCGTCGGCGGGGTGCGCATCACCGAGCCGGCCGCAGATCTCGCCCTCGCCCTGGCCATCGCTTCAGCCTCCAAGGACCGCGCCCTGCCCGAGGGCATGATCGCCCTCGGCGAGGTGGGTCTCTCCGGCGAGATCCGCCGCGTCGCGGGCACGGGGCGCAGGCTGGCCGAGGCCGCGAGGCAGGGTTACAAGGTGGCGCTGGTCCCCGCTGACTCGGGCGCCGCGCCCCCCGGGATGCGGCTGGTCGAGGTGCCCGATCTGGGAACCGCCTTCCAACGCTTGTTCTAGATCACTAGAGTCTCGATACGCGCCGTGACCGCGACGCTCCCGGCAACGCGGGACACGTAGACTCAGCCCCCGCACCACTCGACCGTCAGGAGCGCACGTGCCCGCCGACGTGGACCCCGAGGTCGCTCTGCGCGAACTCCTCGGCCGCATCGCTCCCGGGACCGCGCTGCGCGACGGTCTGGAGCGCATCCTGGCCGGCCGGACCGGGGCGTTGATCGTCCTGGGCTACGACCGCGTGGTGGAGTCCCTGTGCACCGGCGGGTTCGCCCTGGACGTCGCCCTCTCGGCGACCCGGCTGCGCGAACTGGCCAAGATGGACGGCGCGGTCATCGTCTCCTACGACGGCACCCGGATCGTGCGGGCCGGCGTGCACCTGATGCCCGATCCGACGATCCCCACCGAGGAGTCGGGTACGCGGCACCGGACGGCCGAGCGGGTCGCGATCCAGACCGGTTTCCCGGTGATCTCGGTCAGCCAGTCGATGCACATCATCAGCGTCTACGTGGCCGGCCGCCGGTACACCCTCGAGCACCCCACGACGATCCTGGCGCGGGCGAACCAGGCCCTGGCCGCTCTGGAGCGCTACAAGCTGCGCCTCGACGAGGTGGCCAGCACCCTGTCGGCGCTCGAGATCGAGGACCTCGTCACCGTCCGTGACGCGATGAGCGTCAGCCAGCGGCTGGAGATGGTGCGGCGCATCGCCGACGAGATCGAGGGTTTCGTCGTCGAACTGGGCACCGACGGCCGGCTGCTGGCCCTCCAGCTCGACGAGATGCTGGCCGGCGTGGAGGAGGACCGCGGCCTGCTCGTCCGCGACTACCTGCCCAACGGTGGGCGACGTCCGCGCACCATCGACCAGGTGCTCACCGACCTGCGGGCGTTGACGGCCACCGAGCTGCTCGACCTCTCCGCCGTCGCCCGCTGCTACGGGCTGCCGACCTCGCCGGACGCCCTCGACTCCCCCGTGAGCCCGCGCGGCTACCGGCTGCTCAACCGCGTGCCCCGGTTGCCGTCGGGGATCATCGACCGGCTCGTGGACCACTTCGGCGGGCTGCAGAAGCTTCTGGCCGCGACGATCGAGGACCTGCTGGCCGTCGAGGGCGTCGGCGAGGCGCGCGCTCGGGGCATCCGCGAGGGCCTGTCCCGGCTGGCCGAGACCTCGATCCTCGACCGCTACAGCTGAGGCCCCGTCCCGAGGCTCGTCCCGAGCCTGCGAGGGATGAGGAGGACGGGGTGCTTCTTCACGCCAGGGTGAACGGCGCATCCGGCGAGACCTTGGTGTCCAGCCGCCCGCGCACCAGGTAGCTGCCCGGCCCCGGGGTCCCCCGCGCGGCTGTGCAGCTGGGCTCGCTGGTCAGGCCGCCCCAGACCAGCGGGATGGTGACGACTTCACCGGGCGCCAGGGTCCGCGGATCGCTGCTCGCCTCCGGGAAGCAGTCGTTGCTCCCCCAGATCCGGTTGCCCGAGACATCGAACAGCAGCAGCTCCTGCAGGCCCTTGTCCAGGGCGCGGACGCAGGGGACGGCCGAGACATTGGCGACGAGCAGCTCGAAGGTGGGCTTGCTGCCCACGGCGGCACTACCCGGAGTGCGGACCTCGAGACGGAGCATGTCGTCGGTGCACGGGCCGCCCGCGACCGGGTCAGGCACGGCCGGGATCGTCACGACCGCGTCGGCGGCAGAGGTCACGAGCGGTGGCGTCGGCGTCGCGACCGCGCTGAGGGACGGCACCACGCGCTCCAACGCCGACACCGGGCGGCCCGCGCCCGCGGACGACGACGCGCTGCCGGAACTGTCGCGGCCCACCAGCAGCGTCACCGCGAGCCAGGCGGCCCCGCCGAGCACGGCGATCAGCAGGGTCAGCAGAAGCAACCGCCGCCGCCAGTAGACGGCGGAAGGCAGCTTGCCGACCGGGTGCAACACCCCGGGAACGCTATCGGGCGGCTCCCGCCCGGGTCGGCGCGGCACGCCGCTCCCCCGGCACGGCACACTGGGACCCCGTGAGCAGCTCCCCAGCCGGCGCCCGGACGGACACCCCACCCGGCGTGGACGGTCCGGCAACGGGCGAGGCGATCGTCGACTGGTACGCCGGCGCCGCCCGAGACCTACCCTGGCGGCAACCGGGCGTGGATGCCTGGGCCGTGCTGGTCAGCGAGGTGATGCTCCAGCAGACGCCGGTGGCCCGGGTGGAGCCGGTGTGGCGGGAATGGATGGCCCGCTGGCCCACGCCCGCCGCCGTCGCCCTCGTCTCACCGGCCGACGTCATCCGTGCCTGGGGCAAGCTGGGCTACCCCCGGCGGGCCCTGCGGCTGCGGGAAGCCGCGGTGGCCGTCGTCGAGCGCCACGGCGGCGTCGTGCCCGACGACGTCGTCGCGCTGGAGGCGCTGCCCGGCGTCGGTACCTACACCGCGCGCGCGGTCGCCTGCTTCGGCTACGGGCGGCCGCAGCCGGTCGTGGACACCAACGTGCGGCGGGTGGTGGCCCGGCTGGTGCACGGGCGGGCCGAGGCCGGCAACGCCCGCGCGGCCGACCTGGCCGACATCGCCGCCCTGGCCCCGCCGGATCCGGCGCGGGCCACCCGGTTCTCGGTGGCGGCCATGGAACTCGGCGCCCTCGTCTGTGTCGCGGGCACCCCGCGCTGCGGCGCATGCCCGGTCCGCGACCGCTGCGCCTGGGTCCTGGCCGGCTCCCCGCCGCACGACGGGGCCCCGCGCCGGGTGCAGAAGTTCGCGGGCACCGACCGGCAGGTGCGCGGCCGGTTGCTGGACGTCCTTCGGGCGGCGCACGCGCCCGTCCCGGTGGAGGAGCTCGACGCTGCATGGGACGACGCCGTCCAGCGGTCGCGCTGCCTGTACTCGCTGCTGACCGACGGTCTCGTCGAGCAGATCGACGACGGGCTGTTCACGCTCCCCCAGAGTTGATCATCGGGTTGCTGCCGCAGACACGCGCGGACACGCCGCAGCGAGCGGCACCAACCCGATGATCACAGCCGAGGGGGTGGACGTCGGCGGCGTCGCGGGCTGAGGTCGCGGAACGTCATGAGCCATCCCACGAGGGCGACCGGTATCGCCAGGACGAGCAGGGTGTTCCGGAGCCAGCCCGGCAATCCGTCCCCGCGGACGACGACCAGCGTCGCCCCCACCATGGCGCCGGCGATCAAGAGGGCGCCGTAGACGGGCGTCCGCATCGGGTGGTCACCCAGAGCCATGCACGCATTGTCCCCGCCGAGTCGCGGCCGGAGGCCTCCGTGAGAAGGGGACGGCGGGCTCTGCGCTGCTGGAGACGGCAATGGGCCGCGGTGCGGTCCGGAGGACCGCACCGTGATGGCGAAGGGGCCGCCCCCCGCTCGCAATGAGCGGGGGACGGCCCCTGTCGTCGTACTACCGGTCACTCGACCTTGGCGGCCGGACCCTCCTCGTCACCCTCGGCGCCCGAGAGGGCGACCGGCGGGGTGTCGGGGAACTCGATGGGCTTGGCCTCGCCGCGGAAGGTGAACTTCTGCGGAGCGCCGTCCTCACCGTCCTCGACGTCGACCACGATGATCTGACCCGCGGTCAGCTCGCCGTAGAGGATCTTCTCGCTCAGCGCGTCCTCGATCTCGCGCTGGATGGTGCGGCGCAGCGGCCGGGCACCCAGCACCGGGTCGAAGCCACGGGCCGCCAGCAGCTTCTTCGCTGCCGGGGTGACCTCGAGCGACATGTCCTTGTTCGCCAGCTGGGTCTCGACCCGGTCGAGCATGAGATCGACGATGTTGACGATCTCGGCCTCGGTCAGCTGGTGGAACACGACGATGTCGTCGATGCGGTTGAGGAACTCCGGCCGGAAGTGCTGCTTGAGCTCCTCGTTGACCTTGAGCTTCATCCGCTCGTAGTTCGACTGCGTGTCGTTGCCGACCTGGAAGCCGAGCCCGACCGCCTTGGAGATGTCGCGCGTACCGAGGTTGGTCGTGAGGATCAGGATCGTGTTCTTGAAGTCCACGACCCGGCCCTGACCGTCGGTGAGCCGACCGTCCTCCAGCACCTGCAGGAGCGTGTTGAACACGTCCGCGTGCGCCTTCTCGATCTCGTCGAAGAGGACCACCGAGAACGGCTTGCGCCGCACCTTCTCGGTCAGCTGGCCACCCTCGTCGTACCCGACGTAGC
>JAOPWM010000182.1 GCA_025965695.1 Blastococcus sp. | reverse complement strand
CCGCGGGGGGCGGTGCACCCGGGGCGGACCGTGCGGCGGGCGCTGCGCGACGGCGGCGAGGTGACCCGGCTGCTGCACCGCCGCCGGCGGCCGCGCCCCCGCCGGGTCGTCCTTCTGATCGACGTCTCGGGGTCCATGTCGCCCTACGCGGATGCCCTGCTGCGGTTCGCGCACGCCGCCGTCCGGGCGCGGCCGGCATCGACGGAGGTGTTCACGATCGGCACCCGGCTGACCCGCGTGACCCGGGAGATGCGGTTGCGCGACCCCGACAAGGCGCTGGCGGCCAGCGGATCGGCGATCCCGGACTGGTCCGGCGGCACCCGTCTCGGCGAGGTGCTCAAAGCGTTCCTCGACCGGTGGGGGCAGCGCGGGACGGCCCGCGGGGCGGTCGTGGTGGTCTGCAGCGACGGCTGGGAGCGCGGCGGGACGGAACTGCTCGCCGAGCAGATGGTGCGGCTGCGGCGGCTGGCGCACTCGGTGGTCTGGGTGAACCCGCACAAGGGCCGGGCCGGGTACGAGCCGCTGACCGGCGGCATGGTGGCGGCGCTGCCCTCGGTGGACCACTTCGTCTCCGGGCACAGCATGGCCGCGTTCGAGCAGCTGACGGGAGTGATCCAGCGTGCGTGAGACGTTGCACGTGGAACAGTCCGGCCCGAGGGAGGACGTCCATGCGTGAGGTGCTCGAGGATCTGATCGGCTGGTGGCAGGCGGGCGAGACCGTCGGGATGGGCACGGTCGTGGCCACCTGGCGCTCTGCCCCGCGGCCGGCCGGGGCGTCGATGCTGGTCGGCCCGGACGGGACGGCGGTCGGGAGCGTCTCCGGTGGCTGTGTCGAGGGCGCGGTCTACGAGGAGGCCAAGGACGTCGTCGAGACCGGTGAGCCGACGCTGGAGCGTTACGGCGTCAGTGACGACGACGCGTTCGCCGTCGGGCTGACCTGTGGCGGGATCCTCGACGTGTTCGTCGAGTCGATCTCCCGGGAGTCGTTCCCGGAGCTGGGTGAGATCGCCGAGTCGGTGGACCGGCACGAGCCCGTCGCCGTCGTCACAGTGGTCAAGGGTCCGGACGACCGGCTGGGCAGGCGGCTCGTGCTCTGGCCCGACCGCGGTTCCGGGACGCTCGGCCTGCAGCGCCTGGACGACGCGGTCTCCGCCGACGCGCGGGGGATGCTCGCGGCCGGCCGCACCGGGCTCATGCACGTGGGGCACGACGGCGAACGCCGTGGTGACGACCTCACGCTCTTCGTGAACTCGTTCGCCCCGGCGGCCCGCATGGTCGTGTTCGGCGCGATCGACTTCGCCGCCGCCGTCGCGCGGGTCGGGGCCTTCCTGGGCTACCGGGTCACCGTCTGCGACGCCCGGCCGATCTTCGCGACGCCGAAGCGGTTCCCCGACGCCGACGAGGTGATCGTCGAGTGGCCGCACCGCTATCTGCAGGCGGAGGTCGACGCCGGCCGCATCGACGAGCGCACGGTGCTGTGCGTGCTGACCCACGACCCGAAGTTCGACGTCCCGCTGCTCGAGGTCGCGTTGCGGCTTCCGGTCGCCTATGTCGGCGCCATGGGCTCGCGGCGCACCCACGAAGAGCGGGAGGCCCGGCTCGCCGAAGCCGGGATGTCCAAGGAGGAGATCGAGCGGTTGTCCTCGCCGATCGGGCTCGATCTCGGGGCCCGGACGCCGGAGGAGACCGCCGTCTCGATCGCCGCGGAGATCATCGCCGGGCGCTGGGGCGGCACGGGGGAGCGGTTGGCCGGCACCGACGGGCCCATCCACCGCACCGCGGAGCGCTGACTCCCTGCTTTCCACAGGGGGCGGGCGGAATCTTGCGCCGGTGCTACGTCATCGTTGCATGCACGTAAATACGCCGGCTTTCGTTCAACGCGACGGAAAAATCACCGAACGCTCGTCCGAATCGACGTAGATCCGGCTGCTTGATCGCCCCTAGGTTGGCTTCACGGAGCCCACGGGAGGTGCGATGCAGGTTCAGACTCCTGCCTTAGCGGTCGAAGGGCTCGTGAAGCAGTACGGGCGCCAGCGCGTCCTCGAAGGGATCTCCTTCACCCTGCGTCAGGGCGAGGTCGCGGCGCTCCTGGGCGAGAACGGCGCCGGCAAGTCCACCTTGGCCAAGGTGCTCGCCGGAGCCCTCTCGCCGGACGAGGGAAGCATCGCCGTCGACGGCCTGCCGGTGACCTTGTCCAGCCCCCGGTCGGCGATGTTGCACGGCATCTCCTTCATGCCGCAGGAACTCATCTACGTCCCCCGCCTCACCGTCGCCGAGAACATCTGCCTCGGCCGGCTGCCCGGTCGCCTGGGCACCACGAGCCCGCGGGCGATCCGTCGGCGGGCGCAGGAGGAGGCGCGCGCCTTCGAGCTGGACCTGCCGCTCGACCGGGACATGGACTCCCTGCCCCTGGCCCAGCAGCAGCAGGTCGAGATTCTCAAGGCCCTGGCCCGGCGCTCGCGCATCCTGCTGCTCGACGAGCCCACCGCCGCGCTCTCCTCCGCCGACAGCGAGCAGTTGCTGCAGCTCACCGGCACGCTCGCGGCCCGCGGCGTCGCCGTCCTCTACATCA
>JAOPWM010000170.1 GCA_025965695.1 Blastococcus sp. | reverse complement strand
GGCCGCACGACCGGTGCAGGCAAGAAGACCGCGACCGCAGGAACCGGTGGCAAGAACCGCCGGTCACTCGCCGGCCGTGGCGCGACCCCGCCGGCGGAGGCCCGCCCCGGGCATCCCGCGCAGCGGCGGGCGTCGGCCGACGCCCAGCAGCGCGCCGACCGCGCCCGCGCCCGCCAGCGTTCGGAGGAGTCGCCCGAACTGCTGCTCGGGCGCAACCCGGTCGTCGAGGCGCTGCGCGCCCGCATCCCGGCGAACGCCCTCTACGTCGTCACCGGCGACACCAGCCGCGGCGGCACCGACGAGCGGATCACCGAGGCGATCGCGCTGGCCAGCGACCGCGGGCTGCCGCTGCTCGAGGTCGGCAAGGCCGAGTTCGACCGGATGTCCCAGGGGGCGCTGCACCAGGGGATCGGTCTGCAGGTTCCGCCGTACGACTATGCGCATCCCGACGACCTGATCGACCTCGCCCGCAACTCGGGCCGCCCGCCGCTGATCGTGGCGCTGGACGGCGTCACGGACCCGCGCAACCTCGGTGCCGTGGTCCGCTCCGCCGCGGCCTTCGTCGCGCACGGCGTCGTGGTCCCGCAGCGCCGCGCGGTCGGCATGACCGCGTCGGCCTGGCGGACCAGCGCCGGCGCCGCCGCGCGCATCCCGGTGGCCCGTGCGGTCAACCTGGGCCGTGCGCTCGCCTCCTACCAGGAGGCCGGGCTGCAGACCGTGGGCCTGGCCGCCGACGGCGACATCGACCTCGACCGCTACGACGGCTTCGCCGACCCGGTGGCGCTCGTGGTCGGCGCCGAGGGGACGGGGTTGTCCCGGCTGGTGCGGGAGCGCTGCGACGTCGTCGTCCGCATCCCGATCGACCGCGACACCGAGTCGCTCAACGTCAGTGTCGCGGCCGGCATCGCCCTCTACGCCGCGGCGGCCGCACGGCGCTGAGCGGGATCCACCGTCACAGCAACGCGCTCCGTAGGACGTCGCCGTTGCGGAGGTACCACTCGCGGGTCCGTGTGGCTCGCTCCAAGGCTCCCGAGGCGCAGTAGTCGGAGAATCCGGCGTGGCCGTTCGCGGCGGCGGTGCCGACGATGTCGTAGCACCATTCGTGGTTCTCGCGGACTGCCGCCAGGAGTCGTTCCCGGTCTGTCCGTGCCAGCCCGTAGCTGTCCACGAAGAGCCGTAACCGCGCGATGGCCCGGCCGCGCCGGGTGTCGTCGATGTCGGCCTCCGGGCGCAGTGGCGCCCACAGTCGGGCGGCGCACGCGACGTCCCAGACTCTGCAGCCCGGACTGGCGAGGTCGAAGTCGATGAGGGCGACGGCTCGCTCCTCACGGAAGACGACGTTGTCCAGGTTGATGTCGTTGTGGCTGATCAGCTCGCCGGCGAAGGGGGCGGGGGGCGATGCCGGCCACGTGTACGGGGACGCCTCGAACGTGCTGACTGCCCCGTGGTAGGCGCGGAGCAGGTCGGCCACGCTGACGAGCGCGTCGTCCGTGAGCGCCCATTCCGGATAGGGCGGTGTGATCGCGGTGCCGGGAACGTACGAGAGCACCTCCCGGCCCCGCTCGTCCACCCCGAGAAAGCGGGGGGCGCCGGCGAACCCGACGTCGGCGAGGTGGCGTAGCAAGGCGTGGGTAGCCGGGCTCGTGGGGTGCTGCGGCCGCCGCACGGTATCGCCGGCCCGCGTCACCTGTCCCCGGTTGGCGGTGCCTCCCGTGAGGAGGACCTCGGGTTCCGTCGTCTCGGGCACCGGGTCCTCCGGATCTCAGGTTCGCGTACGCCGCATGCCCATCATGTGTCCTCGAGCAGCACCTGGGCGAGCGCCGTGTGCGTCACGACGCCGCCGAGGAGGCCGCTGCGGAGAGCGGCGCGCACGGCGGCGGCCTTGGCCGTGCCGTAGGGGATGCCGATGACCTCGGGGATCGCCCGCATCTGTTCTGCGCTGATGCCGACCATGCGCTCGGTCAGTTCGGTCCGGACGGGTTCGCCCTCGGCCGACAAGAAGACGCCCGAGATGTCGGCACAGACCCCGAGCCTGCGCAGGGCCACGCGGTCGTGCTCGGAAGAGGCGTCGTACAGGGTCGAGTGCCCGGGCTCCCAGAGACCCACCCCGGCCACCGCCTTGGTGACGAACGGTATCTGGCTGAAGGCGCGGGCGACCTCGGGCTGCTGGCGGAGAGCTCGGGCCGTCGCGGCGTCGGCAACCGTGAACGGCGCATAGAACACGTGTGCCGGTCCGCCCCCAGCGCCGGCCACGTCCCGGACGACGTCGACCGAGCTGTCCCGACCCTCGGGTCGCGGGAGGGCTCCCGTCAACTGGACGACCGGGATGCCGGGAAGCCGTGGCAGAGCCCTCGCCATTGCGCTCACCGAACGTGCCCAGGCGAGACCGAGCACGTCCTGCGGGGTGATCACCTCGCTGAGCAGCCGGGCCGCGGCTCGTCCGAGATGTTCGCGCAGCGACTCCGCGTGGTCATCAGGAGTGTCGACGACGATCGAGTGCTGCAGCCCGAACTTGTCCTGCAGCCGCGCCGACAGGTCGACATCGATCTCGCCGTGGTGGCGGATCTCTATGCGAACCATCCCGCTGTCACGGGCCGCGTCGAGGAGTCGGGCCACCTTGAAGCGGCTCAGCCCGAACTCCTCCGCGATCTCCACCTTGGAACGCCCGTCGAGGTAGTAGCGACGCGCAATCGACGCGGTCAGCACTACCTG
>JAOPWM010000162.1 GCA_025965695.1 Blastococcus sp. | reverse complement strand
GGGGACGGCGCCCGGGACCGGCCGGGCCATGGGGGCGGGCTGCACCGAGCGCAGCGGAACGGTGCGGACGGCGCCGGCCCGGGAACCCGCGGGTCGGTAGGTGGCCGGGCGCCGGGTCCGGGAGCGCCCGTGCACCGGTCCGCCGTCGGCGCGGTCGAGCACGTCGATCAGGCCGGCGAGCGTGTGGCCGGTGTCCCGGCCGATCGGGACGGCGGGCATGCGCGCCGCGGTTACCCGCTCGCTGCTGCTCATGTCGCCTCCCGGAAGTCGTGTCCGCGACCGGGGAAGGTGTCGCGGACAAGGAGAAATCTAGGGAGTGCTGGTCCCGTTCCCCCTCGTTCGTGACATTCACTCGAGCGCGCGTGACCGAACCGTTGTGAACCATTTCCGGACGTATCAGTGACCCATTCTCAGGGTCGGGGACTTGTCGACAAGAAGTGCATTGTGAGCGTGAAAATGCGCGAAGGGGGGAACGGTCATGCAATCCCACGCGGGCCGTGCGCGGCGTGTCGGGGGCTGCTGCGAGGATTCGCGGGTGCCCACCCCCATCCCTCTGGTAATCGACACCGACCCTGGCATCGACGACGCGCTGGCGATCCTGCTGGCCCTGGCCAGCCCCGAGGTCGACCTCCGCCTGGTCACGACCGTGCACGGCAACGTGGAGCTGGCGCAGACGACGGAGAACGCGCTGCGGGTGCTCCACCTGGCGGGGCGGTCCGACGTCCCGGTGGCCGCGGGTGCGAGGGAGTCCCTGGTGCACCTGCTGCCGGGGCGGGCCGGGCACGTCCACGGCGCGGCGGGCCTCGGCGGGGTGGAGCTGCCGCCGTCCCCCGCCGTCCCCGACCCGCGTCCTGCCGTCGTGGCGCTGGCCGAGCTGCTGATGACCTCCCCGGAGCCGGTCACGGTCGCTGCCGTCGGGCCGCTGACCAACGTCGCGCTGCTGCTCCGGGTCTTCCCCGAGGCAGCAGCCCGGATCGGCCGCCTGGTGATCATGGGCGGCTCCGCAGCGCGCGGCGGGAACGTCACCGCGGCCGCCGAGTTCAACGTGTGGGCCGATCCCGAGGCCGCCCAGGCAGTGCTGACATCGGCGCTGCCGACGGTCCTGGTCGGGCTGGACGTCACGCTGCCCACCGTGCTCGACGAGGACGGGATCGCCCGCTTCGCCGCCGCCGGCCCGATCGGGGCCCAGGCGGCGGCCATCCTGCAGCAGTACCTGGACCACGCCCGGACGGCCTACGGCACCACCGGAGTCGTCGTCCACGACGCCCTCGCCGTCACCGAGGCGATCCGCCCGGGGACGCTCGGCACCGTGCGCCGCGACGTCGTCGTCGACACCGGCCTGGGCTTCGGCCGCGGTCAGACCCTCGTGGATCGGCGGACGGTCTCCGTGTCGCCCGCCGCCGTCGACGTCGCCGAGCGCGTGGACAGCGCCGCCGCGGTGGAGTTCCTCGTGTCGCGCCTGGGGACCCTGGACGCCGCCCGGCGGTGACCGCTCAGCGGGGCCGGTTCACCGCGGTGGACTCCACGATGCCGAACGCGATGTCCCGCAGCTTGCGGTTGTAGCGCTGGGAGGCCTCGCGCAGGATCTCGAACGCCTGCTCGGCGTCGATGTGCCGTTGCGCCATGAGTACGCCCTTGGCCTGCTCGATCGTGGCCCGTGACTCCATGGCCACCCGCATGTTGCGCGCCTCGTCGAACAACTGGGCGTGCGCATCGGCGTTCGCGACGGCCACCGCGATGACCTCGGCGACGTCCGTGCCCGCCCGGACGGACTCCGGCGAGGCGAAGGCGCCGGGCGTGGTCGAGTAGTTGTTCAGGGCGCCGATGCTCGAGCCCTGATAGGGCAGCGGGACCGACAGCGAGCTCAGCACCGGGGTCGTGGTGAGCACGTGGGCGACGTAGTCCGGCCAGCGCTTCTCGGTGCGCATGTCGTCGACCCGCAGCAGGACGCCACCGCGGCCGGCGTCCATGCACGGCCCGTAGCCGTGCTCGTACTGCAACTCGTCCGCGGCCAGGGCCATCTCGCCCGAGTGTGCGGCGGTGAAGGCCTTGTCGCCGCGCAGCAGCGTGATCGACGACGCCTCGGCGCCCGGGATCCCCCGGACCGCGATCGCGGTGACGTCGGTGAGCACGTCGGTGAGCGTGCGGCCGACGATCACGACCTTGCTGAGGTCCCGCAGAAGCTCCTCCACCGCTCCAGTGTGCCTGGTCGCCCGCCCGGGACCCTCCCCCCTTCGCGCATACGGGTGGGATCGGTCAGGATGGGGCAGGCCGGGGCGGATCCGGCCGGGCCCGCGAAGGCGACGCGAGGGGGAGGCGATGGCCCGCGACACGGCCGATGAGTCGGCCCACCCCGCGTGGCCGAGCGCGCCCGTTCCCTCCGTTCCCGGCGACGTGTGGCACTGGCAACTGGAGGCCATGCACGTCGTGTCCCGTGTCCGGAGCGACCTCCGCGCCCGCATCGCCCACCCCTCGGTCTCCTCGGCCTCGACCGAGGACGCCCGGGACGGCCTGCTGCTGGTCTTCGAGGAGCTGGCGTCCAACGCGCTGCGCCACGGCGGGGGTGACGTCCGGGCCCTGGTGGTCGCCGGCCCGGGGGGGTGGCTGCTGGACCTGAGCGACGAGGCGCCCGACCGGCCGCCCATCCCCGCCGTCGACCGCGACCCCGCCCTCGGGGGCATGGGACTGCACCTCGTGGTCCAGCTCTCGACGGCCTACGGCTGGGAGAAGCGCCCCGGCCGCAAACACGTCTGGGCCCGGCTGCCTTCCGGCCGTACCGAGGGCGCCGAGCGGCAGCGCAACCAGCTGCCCGAACCCCGCTCCCCCGGCATCCACCGGGACTGAAAGAGGACATCAGCGGCGGGCGGCCTCGACGGCGTCGCGGAAGCGGTCGGCGTCCTCGCGGACGGCGGTCATCGGGGCGAGGAGGACGTCGTCGGCCACCGCGTCGACCGCGACGCGCAGCCGGCGGTCGGCCGCGCGCCCCCGCCGACGGGCCCTCAGCCGCACGAGCGGGCGCGCCACGACGGCCAGCAGCAGCCCGGCCAGCAGTCCGCCGGCCAGGAGCAGGGTCGGCAGCGGCACGCCCTGCACCCGCGGCAGGGGGACGACGCCGTCGAGCTGGAAGAAGCCGAGCGCGACGAGCGCCAGCAACCACAGCCCGCCGGCCAGGGCGACCAGCGCGAGGATCCACTGCAGCCCCCCGACGGCCCGCTGCCACAGCGGGATGCGGTCGGGACCGAGGTCGGTGCCGGCCACGGCGCGGTCCAGTTGGTCGGCCAGCTTTCCCTCGGCCTCCTCCACAGTGCGCCGTAGGTCGTCCCGCCAGGCCTGGGGCAGGTCCTCCCCCACGACGTCGCGCGCCCCGCGCACCGCGGTCGCGACCCCCGCGAGCTCCACCGCTCCGGCCGGCGGCAGTGAACTGCGCGACCGCTCGTCCCCCAGGTGCAGCCGCTCCAGCGGGTCCGGCCGCAGCTTCCGGGTCCACCGCAGCAGCGGCCAGCCGGTGCGGGCGATGCCGTCGCGCAGCGTGGAACGCTCGACCGCGGCTCTGACCGCTCGGACGCCGGCGGCGTCGGCCAGGGCGTCGCCCAGGTCCTCGGCCAGTT
>JAOPWM010000125.1 GCA_025965695.1 Blastococcus sp. | reverse complement strand
CCCGGTGTGCAGGTCGCCCGATGACCGAGCAGGCCGTCGCCGAGCTCGACGCGGTGATCGAGCAGACCCTGCGCGACGGCGAGCTGGTCCACGAGCACCCGGCACCCGGCCGATGGCTGGTCGACCTCCCCGGCACCAAGAAGCTCAAGACGGTCTGCGGCCTCATCGTCGGTGAGCACGCCCTGCGGGTGGAGGCGTTCGTCTGCCGCCAGCCCGACGAGAACCGCGAACAGTTGTGGACCTTCCTGCTGCAGCACAATGCCCGCATGTACGGCGTCGCCTACTCCATCGACGGCGTCGGCGACGTCTACCTCACCGGCCGGCTGCCGCACGCCGCGGTCACCCCCGAGGAGATCGACCGCATCCTCGGTGCCGTCCTCAGCTACGCCGACGACCACTTCAACGCGATGCTGGAGATCGGTTTCGGCACCTCGATCCGGCGCGAGTGGGACTGGCGCGTCAAGCGCGGGGAGTCGCTGCGCAACCTCGAGGCCTTCGCCGCGTTCGCCGACCCGTCCAACCGCCCCGCGACGCCGTCCGAGCAGTGACGGCGACGGACCGCACCGCGCCTGCGGACATGGCGGACGACGAGCGGCCCGGCTACGCGCAGCGCTGGTGGGTCCTGACCACCATGACCGTCTGCCTGCTCGTGGTGATCATGGGGAACACCATCCTCAACGTCGCCCTCCCGACCGTGCAGCGGGAGCTGCAGGCCACGCAGGGCGAGCTGCAGTGGGCCGTCGACGCATACATCCTCGTGTTCGCCGGCCTGCTCTTCTCGTGGGGCGTCGTCGGTGACCGCGTCGGCCGCCGCCGGGTGCTCCTCATCGGCCTCACCGTGTTCGCCGTGGGCTCGGTGTTCGCGGCGTTCAGCAGCAGCCCGATCGAGCTCATCGCCTGGCGCGCGGTCATGGGCATCGGTGGGGCCGCGGTCCAGCCGACCACCCTCGCCGTCATCACCAACGTCTTCCCGGCGCGCGAGCGCGGCCGTGCCATCGGCGTCTGGGCCGGCACCGCAGGGATCGCCGTCGCCGGGGGCCCGCTGGCCGGCGGCGCGGTGCTCGAGCACTTCTGGTGGGGCTCGGTCTTTCTCGTCGGCGTCCCGGTCGCCGTGCTCGGATTCATCGCCGTCCTCGCCTTCGTCCCCGAGTCCAAGGACCCGTCACCCGGGCGGCTGGACGTGCCCGGCGTGCTGCTGTCGATCGTGGCGCTGGCCGGCCTGGTCTACGGGATCATCAGGGGTGGGTCCGGCGCCGGCTGGACGACGCCCGGCGTCCTCGTCCCCCTGGTCGGCGGCGTGCTCCTGCTGGGCTTGTTCGTCTGGATCCAGCGCCGCTCCACGCACCCCGCGCTCGACGTCAGCCTGTTCCGCAACCCCGCGTTCTCCGCCGCCGCGGGCGCCCTGGGGCTGAACTTCTTCGCCCTGCTCGGCGCGACGTTCTACCTCGTCTACTACCTCCAGGGCGTGCGCGGCTACACGCCGCTGCACAGCGGCGCCGCCCTCATCCCCGTGGCGCTCGGCATGGCACTCATGGCACCGCGTAGCTCCGGCCTCGCCGAGCGCTTCGGGGCCAAGGCGGTCTGCGCCGGCGGCTTCGTGCTGATCGCCCTGTCCTTCCTCGGGATCCAGCTGCTCGACCTCACGTCGCCGGTGTGGCTGCTGCTCGTCGTCCTCGCCGTCCAGGGCCTGGGCATGGGGGCGGTGATGGCGCCGGCCACGGAGTCGATCATGTCCGTGGTGCCGCGGGAGAAGGCCGGCGCGGGCGCCGCGGTCAACAACTCCGTGCGGCAGGTCGGCGGTGCGCTCGGTGTCGCGATCCTCGGTTCCGTCCTGGCCGCGTCCTACTCCGCCCACCTCGGGTCGGCGGTCGACGCGCTGCCCGGCGGAGCCCGTGAGAGCGCCCGGCAGTCGATCGTGGGCACCCTCCAGGTCGTCCGGCAGGTGCAGGCCGGCGGCGACCGGGCCGCCGCCCGCGCCGCGGCCGCACTCGTCGAGCCGGCCCGCGAGGCGTTCGTCTCGGCCATGCACGTCACCGCCGTGTTCACCGCCGGAGCCGCGCTCGTGGCCGCGTTCGTCGTCCTGATGTGGCTTCCCGGGAGGCGGCAACGGGAGGCCGACGAGCACACACCGACGAGCATGGCGTCGGTCACGGACTGACTCGAAGGTGCCAACCGGCAGTTGACGATCGGCGGATCACCGGCACACCCTGGCTTCCAGTGAAGCCGGGACTCCCCGTGCGATGAGAAGGGACTCCCCGTGCCAGACGGCCGTCAGGCACCGGCCGTCGGCCGTCGGGACCCCTTCGCGCCGCTGCTGGAGAACCCCCTCGCCGCGCTGCTGCGCGGCCACGTCGGGGCGGGCGTGGCAACCCACGCCGTTCCCACCGGCGGTGCCCCGCACGCGGTCACGCTCTACGACGACGGCCGCCACCGGATCAACCTCGGCAGCAACAACTACCTGGGTCTCGCCGGCGACCCGCGCGTGATCGAGGCGGCCGCCGCGGCGGTCCGCGAGTACGGCACCAGCACCTCCGGCAGCCGGGTGCTCAACGGGACCACCCGCTTGCACCTCGCGCTGGAGGAGGAGCTCGCCGACCACTACGGCACCGAGGCGGCCGTGCTGACCTCCTCGGGCATCAACGCCAACCTGGCGCTGCTGTCCACCGTCGGCAGTCCTGGCGACGTCCTGCTCGTCGATGCCCACGCCCATGCCAGCGTGCACGCCGGGGCCGCGGCGAGCCGGGGCACCGTGAACCGGTTCCGGCACAACGACCTGGGCTCGCTCACCCAGCGGCTGCAGGGCCTCGACCCGCGGGCAGGGGCAGTCATCGTCGTCGACGGCGTCTACTCGATGACCGGCGAGATGGCCCCGCTGGCCGAGATCGCCCTGCTCTGCGAGCGGTATGGGGCCCGGCTGGTGGTGGACGAGGCGCACGGGCTGGGGGTTCTGGGTGCCACCGGGCGGGGAGCGGTCGAGCAGACCGGCGTGCTCGACCGCGTGGACGCCGTCACGGTGGCCTTCAGCAAGTCCCTCGCCAGCGTCGGCGGTGCCGTGATGACCTCTCGCGCCGCGGCCGACGGCATCCGCGCCTCGGCGGTGCCCTACGTCTTCAGCGCGGCCAACGACCCGGCGTCGGTAGGTGCCGCGCTGGCCGCACTCCGGTTGCTCCGTAGCGAGCCGGAGCGGATGGCCCGCACCCGTGAGAACGGTGCGCTGTTGCGCCGGGCGCTCGGGGAGGCGGGCACGTCGCCGCTGCCGGGGCGGGGCGCGGTCATCGCCGTCCCTACCGGCGAGGAGGACGTCACCGCGGCCGCCTGGAAGATCGCGTTCGACGCGGGCGTCTACTGCAACGCCGTGGCCTACCCGGCCGTGCCCCGTGGGCGCGGCGTGCTCCGCCTCTCGGTCATGGCCACGCACACCGGCGAGCAGCTGCAGCTCGCGGCGGACGTCGTCGGCGCCGCGGTGCGGCAGGCCAGGGCGACGGCCACCGGGGAACCCACGCCGGCCTCGGCCGCCGTCGCCTGAGCGGCGGGGCCTCCGGCGCGCGATTAGCGTGGACGGCGATGGCGGAGCGCAGACCCGGGCCGGAACGCCGGGCGCGGGCCCTCATGGGGGTGGTCGCCGCCTCGGCCCTGGTCTACCCGCTGCTGGTCTGCGCCGTCCAGCTCGCGTTCGCCCAGCTGCTGGCCGTCGACGTGTTCGCGATCGTGGGCTGGCTGGCGCTCGCCCTGGTGTGCAGCGTCGCGTTCGTGGCGGTCGTCCGCTGGGGCGCCGGCCGGCGGATCAGGAGCCCCTGGCTGCTGCTCGGCCTCGCGCCGCCGGCCCTCTACGAGCTCTGGCTGACGTGGCCACTGCTCACGGCGTGACCGCGTCGGGCAGGATGACCTTCGTGACGACCGGGACCCTGGTGCTGCTCCGCCACGGCGAGAGCGAGTGGAACAAGGCCAACCTGTTCACCGGCTGGGTGGACGTACCGCTGTCGGAGAAGGGCCGTGTCGAGGCGGCACGGGGCGGTCAGCTCCTGGCCGAGCACGACCTGCTGCCCGACGTGCTGCACACGTCGGTGCTCAAGCGGGCCATCGCCACCGCCGAGCTGGCACTGGCCGAGGCGGACCGGCAGTGGATCCCGGTCCGGCGGTCGTGGCGGCTCAACGAACGGCACTACGGCGCGCTGCAGGGCAAGGACAAGGCAGCCACCCTCGCCGAGTACGGCGAGGAGCAGTTCATGCTCTGGCGGCGCTCCTACAGCACCCCGCCGCCGCCGATCGAGGCCGGCAGTGAATACGCGCAGGACCGCGACCCCCGCTACGCGTTCCTCCCGCCCGAGGCCCGCCCGGCCACCGAGTGCCTGGCCGACGTCGTCGTCCGGATGCTGCCGTACTGGTACGACGCGATCGTCCCCGACCTGCGCAGTGGCGCGACGGTTCTGGTGGCCGCCCACGGCAACAGCCTCCGGGCGCTGGTCAAGCATCTCGACGGCATGGGGGACGACGAGGTCGTCGGGCTGAACATTCCCACGGGCGTCCCGCTGCGCTACGACCTGGACGAGGACCTGCGGCCGATCACGACCGGCGGGCAGTACCTCGACCCCGACGCCGCAGCAGCAGCGATCGAGGCCGTGAAGAACCAGGGCAAGAAATAGGGAAGGGGCCGCGAGGCCCTGTCGCGACGAGTGGAGCCCGGAGGGTCCCGCGAGGAGGGCTCTCTGCGGCTCAGCTCAGCAGGGGCACGTCATTGCACGGGTACGTGCCGCTCGCCGGTCACGAGGTAGACGACGCGACGCGCGACGCTGACCGCGTGGTCGGCGAAGCGCTCGTAATAGCGGCCGAGCAGCGTGATGTCGATCGCCGCCTCGATGCCGTACGGCCAGTCCTGCGACAGCACCTGGCGGAACAGCCCGCGGTGCAGCGTGTCCATGGCGTCGTCGTCGGTCTCCAGTTCACGGGCCGCTTCGACGTCCCGCTGCGCGATGACCGTCCCGGCCTTGGTCACGAGCAGTTCGGCCACGTGACCCGCCTCGAGGAACGCCGGGCGGACCTCCTGGGGGACCGCGTGCTCGGGGAAGCGCATGCGCGCGACCTTGGCGATGTGCTCGGCGAGGTCGCCCATGCGCTCCAGGTCGCTGGCGATCCGCGTGGCGGTGACGATCGTGCGCAGATCGGTGGCGACCGGCTGCTGACGGGCCAGCAGGGTGAAGCAGCGCTGATCGATGCTCTCCCGCGTGGCGTCGATCTGCTCATCCCCGGCGATCACCAGGTCGGCGAGCGCGACGTCGGCGTCCAGCAGCGCGGTCGTCGCGGTGCTCATCTGCGACCCCACGGTGTTGGCCATCTCGACCAGGCACGTGCGGATGTCGTCGAGTTCTTCGCGGTAGCTCTCCCGCACAGTTTTCTCCCTCGTCGATGTGGCTCGGCGCGTCCGAGTGGGACCGCCGCTCCGCGTTGCCCCCGAGAGTAGGACGATGACAGGCAGGATTTCCCGTCGTCGGGTGAACGGCCGTCCACCGCCAGGTGAACACTGACCCGTCCGAGCGGCCGGACCCCCCTGATCGGCATCGAAGATGCTCCCGCCGACCTAGCATCGGGGCGTGAGTCCGCTGGTCGCCCTGGTGGTCGGCCTCCTCCTCGGCGGGGCGGTGGCCGCCACGGCCCTCCTCCGTTTCCGACACGACCCGGTGCCGCGCCCGGACACGGGCGTCGTCGCCCTGCCCGAAGCCGCCCTCGCCCGCCGGCTCCTGGACCTGATGGACCCGGCCGTGGTCATCGTCGACGTGGACGACTCGGTGCTCCTGGCGAACCCCTCCGCCCGCGCGATGGGCATCGTGCGCGGCACCCGCCTGCTCGTCCCTGACCTGCTCGTCGTGGCCCGGACCGTCCGTTCCGGCGGCAGTCGTCGCCTCGACGTCCGGCTGCCCGGGGACCTGGTCGGCGCCGGGCCCCGGCTCATGGGTGTGCACGGCGTCCGGCTGCACAGCGGAACCGCGCCGCCGCCCGGTCCGGTCGCGCTCGTGCTGCAGGACGTCACCGAGACCCGCCGTTCGGAGGCGGTCCGCCGGGACTTCGTCGCGAATGTCGGGCACGAGCTGAAGACCCCCGTCGGTGCCCTGTCCCTCCTTGCCGAGGCGATCGAGCAGGCCGCCGACGACCCGGACGCCGTCCAGCGCTTCGCCGGCCGGATCGCCCACGAGGCCGACCGGCTGAGCCGCCTGGTACGCGAGCTCATCGACCTCTCCCGGCTGCAGGGCGGGGAGCCGCTGCCCGAGCTCGTGCCCGTGGACGTCGACCGCGTCATCGCCGAGGCCGTTGACCGGACCCGCACCGCGGCCCGGGCCAAGAGCCTCGAGATCGCCGTTGGGGGCCAGCACGGGCTGACGGTGCGCGGCGTGGAGGGCCAGCTGTGCACCGCGGTGACCAACCTGCTGGCCAATGCCGTGGCCTACAGCGAGGGGGAGAACCGGATCGCGGTGGCTGCCCGCGCCCGCTCCGGGTTCGCCGAGATCGCCGTCACCGACAGCGGCATCGGCATCCCCCGCAAGGACCGCCAGCGGGTGTTCGAGCGCTTCTACCGGGTCGACCAGTCCCGTGCGAGCAGCACCGGGGGCACCGGCCTCGGCCTGGCCATCGTCAAGCACGTGGCCAGCAACCACGGTGGTGCCGTGTCGGTCTGGAGCGAGGAAGGCCTCGGCTCCACCTTCACGCTGCGGATCCCGTTGGACGCGGCCACATCGGTCGCCGTCGATGCTTCGAAGGGAAGTTCATGACCCGAGTGCTGGTGGTGGAGGACGAGGAGTCCTTCTCCGACGCGTTGTCCTACATGCTGCGCCGCGAAGGCTTCGAGGCCGTCGTGGCGGGAACCGGGCCGGAGGCGCTCGCCGAGTTCGACCGGGGCGGCGCCGACATCGTCCTGCTCGACCTGATGCTGCCCGGTCTGCCTGGTACCGAGGTCTGCCGCGCGCTGCGGAGCCGGAGCAACGTGCCGATCATCATGCTCACGGCGAAGGACGCCGAGATCGACAAGGTCGTCGGCCTGGAACTGGGTGCCGACGACTACGTCACCAAGCCGTACTCCGCACGCGAGCTGGTCGCCCGCATCCGGGCCGTGCTGCGCCGCCGCGGCGACGCCGCGGAGACGCCGCCGGCCGTCGGGATCCTCGAGGCGGGACCGATCCGGATGGACGTCGAGCGGCACGTCGTGGCCGTGGACGGCGAACCGGTCGCCCTGCCGCTGAAGGAGTTCGATCTGCTCGAGTACCTGCTGCGCAACTCCGGCCGGGTGCTCACCCGCGGCCAGCTCATCGACCGGGTGTGGGGCGCGGACTACGTCGGCGACACCAAGACACTCGACGTCCACGTCAAGCGGCTGCGGGGCAAGGTCGAGCCCGATCCCGCCAACCCGAAGTACCTGCTGACGGTGCGTGGCCTCGGCTACAAGCTCGAGGCCTGACGACAGCCCGGGGAGCATCGCAGCAGGGGTTCAGCTCTCCTTCAGCTCGTCTATCTTCTTCGACGCCTCCGCCTTGGTGAGGTCTTCCGGTACCTCGGCCTCGGTGCCGCGGGACAAGGTCTCCAGATAGCTCTTCTGGGCGCCGGTGGCAGGTTCGTCGCCGGTCACCCAGTCGGACGGGTCCTTCTCTGCGGTCGGGTCGGTCGTCGGCTCTGATTCGCTCATGTGTTCGACCCTAGGCGTGGACCAGTTCCTTCGCCTGTCGGCCGTCGGCCGCCGGGGCTGCCTCCAGCCGGCGGCCGGTGCGGTAGGTGTGCACCCTCCCGCAGGCCGGGCACTCCACGTGCATCGCGATGTGGCTGGGGTGGTTGGTGACCGATCGGATCCGCCGGTCAGCGACCAGCTCGTCGGTCCTCGTCACGGGGCAGGTGATCAGCAACATGCATCGAAGAGTGCTCGCGGCCGACGGGGGATACGAGTGGCAGAAGTGACCGCCATCGCAGTTTTTCTGCCATAGTGCGTCCATGACAGAAAGCGGGCGGCCCCTGGTGGTCAGCGTCGTCGTGGCCGACGGTCTGGTCGGCAGTTTCGGGCTGGGCGTCTGCGCGGAGGTCTTCGGCTACGACCGGACGCACATGGGCTTGCCGCGGTTCGACTTCGCGCTGGTCGGCGAGGCGCCGGGCGTCATGCGCACCGACACCGGCATCCCCATCACCGTCGAGCACGGCCTCGAGCGGCTGGCCCGTTCCGACATCATCTCGATCACCGCCTGGGAGCTGTTCGACCGCGTCCCCTCCCCGGCGCTGCTCGATGCCTTCCGCGCCGCGCACGCGCGCGGCGCCACGATCGTCAGCCACTGCACGGGTGCCTTCGTGCTCGCCTCGGCCGGCCTGCTCGACGGCCTGCGGGTCACCACACACTGGAAGTGGGCCGGCGAGCTGGCCGCCCGGTTCCCCGCAGTGCAGGTCGACCCCTCGGTGCTCTACGTCGACAACGGCCGGATCGTCACCGGTGCCGGGACGGCCGCCGGCGTGGACACGCTGTTGCACCTCGTGCGCCGGGAGTGGGGTGCGGCCGCGGCGAACGCCCTGGCCCGCGAGATGGTCGTCCCGCCGCACCGTGACGGTGGCCAGGCCCAGTTCATCGACGCCCCCGTCCCCGCCTGCCAGGACGACCTGCTCGGCGCCGTCCTCGAGTGGGCCGGCGCCCACCTGGCGGAGGACATCACCGTCGAGTTGCTGGCCCGCCGGGCGCTGATGAGTCCCCGGAGCTTCGCCCGCAGGTTCAAGGCCACGACCGGCACGACGCCGCACGCCTGGCTGCTGGGCCAGCGGCTCGCTGCGGCCGAGGTCCTGCTCGAGGAGAGCGACGCCCCCGTCGAGGAGATTGCCCGGCTGGTGGGCTTCGGCACCGCGGCGGGGCTGCGGGAGCAGTTCAGCCGCCGCCGTGGCGTCTCGCCGCGGGCCTACCGGCAGACCTTCCGGGCCGGCGCGGGTTCAGCCGGGCCGGCGCCGGTGCAGCTCGACGGGCACAGGGGTGGGGCTGGCCGGGTGGGGGGCGATCACACCCTGGTCGAGGCGGAGTTCGGTCAGCCGGCGTAGTTCGGCGTAGGCGTCCGCACCGAGCAGGGCGATCAGCTCGGCGGCGTAGGTCTCGACCAGCGGCTCGGGGGAGACGTGCGCGAGCGGCGCGCCGGTGCACCACCAGTGCAGATCGTGGCCGCCCGGCCCCCAGCCCCGGCGGTCGAACTCGCCGACGGTCGTCACGAGCACGTGGGTGCCGTCGGGCCGCTTCACGTGCTCCTGCTCGCGCCGCACCGGTAGCTGCCAGCAGACGTCGGGCTTGGTGGTCAGCGGGTGCACCCCGGTGCGCAGCGCCATCCGGTGCAGCGCACACCCGCTGCCGCCGGGGTGGCCGGGCCGGTTGAGGAAGACGCACGCGCCGTCGACGGTGCGCGTCCGCAACGAGCGGACGCCGGCCTCGGCCTCGTCATCAGCGGCGTCGTCTGCCGAGTCCGCCTCGGTCCAGGACGGCCGCCCCACCGCGGCGAGCTGCCAATCGTCGTCCGTCAGCAGGCCGACCGCGGCGGTCACCCGGGTCAGGTCGTCCTCGTCGGTGAAGAACGCCCCGTGGCTGCAGCAACCGTCGTCCGGCCGGCCCTCGACGACACCGGCGCAGCCGCGCCCGTAGATGCACGTCCAGGCCGACGTCAGCCAGGTGAGATCGGCCCGGATCCGGTGCTCGGGGTCGCCGGGATCGGTGAACTCCACCCATTCACGGGAGAAGTCCAGGGGGACCTCATCAGGAGGCTCGTCGAGCACCTGCGCAGCGTATGCCGTGCCGGCCTGCCCCCACGGCAGTGTGCACCCCGCGGCCCCAGCCCGACGCCGACGCCGTCCGCACGCTGCGGGACCTCTGCCTGATCCACCTCGACGGCTTCGCCGAGGGCGAGGGAGCGATGGGCTTCGCGGAGCAGAAGGATCTCGGTCCCGCCATCGTGCGCTCGGTCCTGCAGATGGCGGCCGCGGCCGCCCCCCAGGGACCGGTCTGCTGACCGGGCAGACTGGCCTCATGCGGCTCGGAGTGCTGGACGTCGGCTCGAACACCGTCCACCTGCTCGTCGTGGACGCCCATCGCGGCGCGCACCCGACCCCGATGCACGACGACCGGTCGGTCCTGCGCCTGGCCGAGCATGTCCACGCGGACGGGATGCTCTCCAAGGAGGGCGAGAAGGCGTTGCTGCGCGCGGTGCAGAGGGCGTGCGATCAGGCCCACGAGCAGGGCTGCGAGGAACTCCTGGCGCTGGTGACCTCGGCGATCCGGGACGCGAACAACGGACTCGAGGTCCTCGAGCGCGTCCGGCAGCGCACCGGGGTGGACCTGCAGGTCCTCACCGGCGAGGACGAGGCGCGACTGACCTTCCTTGCTGTCCGCCGGTGGTTCGGCTGGAGTGCCGGTCAGCTGCTCGTGCTGGACATCGGTGGCGGATCGCTCGAGGTGGCCAGCGGTATCGACGAGGACCCGGACGTCGCCCTGTCGTTGCCGTTGGGGGCCGGTCGCATGACCCGCCGGTTCCTGCCCGCGGCCCGTGCCGGCGGTCGCCCCGACCTCGCGGCGCTGGAGGAGCTCGAGGCCTATGCCGCCGACCTGCTCGCACCGGCGGCCCGGAAGCTCCGGGAGGCAGGGGCGCCCGACCTCGTCGCCGCCACGAGCAAGACCTTCCGCACCCTCGCCCGGCTCACCGGGGCCGCGCCGTACTCGGCCGGACTGCAGGTGCCGCGCGAGCTGACCCTCGACGGGCTCGACCAGTTGGTCGGCTTCGTGGCGCGGATCGAGTCCGCTGCGCTGGCCGAATTGCGGGGTGTCTCACCCGACCGTGCTCATCAGGTTCCGGCGGGTGCGGTCGTGGCTGCCACAGCGATGCGCCTCCTCGACGTACCGTGCGTGCTGATCTGTCCGTGGGCGTTGCGTGAGGGTGTCATCCTCCGCAGGCTGGACTCGTTGGGAGGAGTGTGATGGCCGAACCGGACTGGAACCCGGACACGGGGGGACGCTCGCTCGCCGAGATCCTTCGCGAGGCCGGCATCGAGTCAGCCAACCGCGCTGCGCGCCGCCGCTCCTGGGACGACCCGGAGGAGACCGGCATCCGCCAGCGTCGGGCCGAGGCGGCTGCCGCCGGGCACCCCGAACCGGGACGGCGCAAGAGCGACCGCTCCGTCGACGAGCCGCCGCCGGTTCCCGAGCGTCGCGCTGTCGGGCGGACCGCCGCCCCCGACCCGTCGACCGCCGCGATCCCCGGCATCCGTCCCGACCGCAAGCCCGGCGTCCCCGGCGTCCCGGGCGCGGCGGCCGCGACGAGC
>JAOPWM010000105.1 GCA_025965695.1 Blastococcus sp. | reverse complement strand
TCACCTTCGAGCTGGCCGACCCCGCCCACCTCGGCGCCGTGCTGCAGACGGTGCGCAACGTCGACGGCGTCTTCGACGTCGAGCGCGTCACCGCCTGAGAAAGGACCCCGCTGCCCCCCGCACCTCGCAAGCTCGGCACGGGGCCCTGCAGCGGGGCCGTCAGCCGACGACGGTCATCGTGTTGATGGTGACCGGCAGGTTCGGGGCGCCGTCCCCCTCGCCGTTGGAGCTGTTGTTGCCCGCGGCGGCGATGGTGTCCAGCACGGCCAGGCCGGCGCCGTCCACAGTGCCGACCACCGTGTACTCGGGCGGCAGTTGGGTGTCGGTGAAGCAGAGGAAGAACTGGCTGCCGGTGGTGTTGGGCGCGCTGGTCTTGGCCATGGCGATCGTGCCCCGTGGGTAGGTGGTGTCCGGGGTGACCTCTTCGGCGTACTTGTAGGTGGGTCCGCCCGAGCCGGACCCGGTCGGGTCGCCGCACTGCAGGACGCCGAACGTCGGCTGGTTGACCTCGCGGTGGCAGGGGCTGCCGTCGAAGAACTTCTGCGAGGCCAGGTAGGCGAAGCTCGCCGCGGCGCAGGGGGCCTTCGCGCGGTCCAGCGTGAGCGTCAGGTTGCCCTGGTTGGTGCTCATGAGCAGGGCCTGAGTGCCCTGGGTCGGGGTCGCCTCGGGCGTGGGCGGCGTGCCGACGTCCTTGAGGTTCGGGTTCCCGGATGCGTCGGGGCTGTAGGTGCACGAGACCGTGCCGTCGGCGTTCGTGGTGACGGCCGCGGCACTGCCCGTGGCTTCCGCCGAGCTGCCGGCGGCGTTGGTGGTGTTGTTCTTGCTGCTGAAGACGCCGGTGATCACCAGGGCCGCGACGACCACGATGGCGGCGGCGACCGCGGTGGCCAGGATGCCGAGGTTGCGGCGGCGCTTGCGGGCCAATTCGGCGCGGCGCTCCAGCTGCTTCTGGAGGTGTCGCTGGGCAGCCTGACGACGCTGCTTGTTCGTGGGCACGGTCGAACTCCTCGATCGGGCGGGTGCTCGGCGGGGCCGGCGCCGGGATGGTCCCCGGAAGGCCTCCAGCTAGGCGCTGGCCCGCGGTCGAATACCGAGTCTAGGGGGCGTGGCTGGGCGTTTCCTGGCAGGACGGGGGACGTCCGACACCCCGCGTAACCTGCATGGGTGCTCATCCGCTCCTTTCCCGCCGGCGCGTTCGGCACCAACTGCTATGCCGTCGCTCCCGGACCCGGTCAGGAGTGCGTGGTCGTCGACCCCGGCATGGACGCCGTCGAGCCACTGGCCCGCATGCTGGCCGAGGACGGCCTCAAGCCCGTCGCCGTCGTCCTGACCCACGGGCATCTGGACCACACCTTCTCCGTCCTGCCCGTCTGCGACGGCTACGACATCCCCGCCTACCTGCACCCGAGCGACTTCGGCATGCTCGCCGACCCCGGCCGCTGGCACGGTCCCGCGCTCGCCCCGCTGATCACCGGCGTGCGGTTGCCCGACCCCTCGGACGTACTCCCGCTGGACGACGGCGCGGTGCTGTCGCTGGCCGGGGTCGAGCTGACCGTGCGCCACGCGCCGGGCCACACGCAGGGGTCGGTGATGTTCTCCGTCGACCTCGCCGACGCCCCCGGCCTGCTCGCCGGCGATGTGCTGTTCGCCGGCTCGGTCGGGCGGGTCGACCTGCCCGGCGGGTCGTGGGACGCGATGCTGCGCTCACTGCGGGACGTCGTCCTGCCGCTGGACGACGAGACCGTCGTGCTGCCCGGCCACGGCCCCGCCACGACCATCGGCCGGGAGCGGGCGACCAACCCCTATCTCGCGGAGGCAGCTCAGGCTCCGTCCGGGCGTGGGCTGTGAGCGACCTCCGGGCCCCCAAGGGGACGTTCGACGTCCTCCCGCCGGACTCCGAGCGGTTCCTCGCCGTCCGGGAGACGCTGACCGCGCCGTTGCGGCGGGCCGGCTACGGCTACGTCGAGACGCCGGTGTTCGAGGACACCGCGGTGTTCTCCCGCGGCGTGGGGGAGTCCACCGACGTCGTGACGAAGGAGATGTACACCTTCGCCGACCGCGGCGGCCGCTCGCTGACCCTGCGCCCGGAGCTCACCGCGGGCCTGATGCGGGCCTTCATCGAGCACCGCCTGCACGAGGGTGCGCTGCCGGTGAAGCTCTGGACCGTCGGTTCCGCGTTCCGCTACGAGCGCCCTCAGGCCGGCCGCTACCGGCACTTCACGCAGGTGGACATGGAGGCGCTCGGCGTCGACGACCCGGCGCTGGACGCCGAGGTGGTCGCGCTGGGCGTGCAGGGCTTCCGCGACCTCGGGCTGACCGACTTCGAGCTGCTGCTGACCTCGCTCGGTGACGCCACCTGCCGGCCGCAGTACCGCGAGCTGCTGGTCGACTTCCTGGCGAAGGTCGACCTCGACGAGGACACCCGCCGCCGGGCCGAGATCAACCCCCTGCGGGTGCTCGACGACAAGCGGCCCGAGGTCCAGGCGCAGCTCGAGGACGCCCCGCTGATGGTCGACCACCTGTCGGACTCGACGAAGGCCCACTACGACGCCGTCCGCCAGCACCTGACCGACCTCGGGGTGACATGGACCGAGGCGCCCAAGCTGGTGCGTGGGCTGGACTACTACACGAAGACGACGTTCGAGTTCGTGCACAACGGGCTCGGGGCGCAGTCGGCGATCGGTGGGGGTGGCCGCTACGACGGGCTGTCCGCCGCGCTCGGCGGCCCCGACGTGTCCGGGATCGGCTATGCCGTCGGGGTCGACCGCACACTGCTGGCGGTCCAGGCGGAGGGGCTGGACGTCGTCGCGTCGTCCGGGGTGCAGGCGTTCGTCGTCCCGCTGGGTGCCGAGGCGAAGCGGCTCGCCGTCCGGCTCGTCGGTCAGCTTCGGGGGGCCGGCGTCGCCGCCGACACCGTCTACGGCGACCGCGGCCTCAAGGGCGCGATGAAGGCCGCCGACCGCTCGGGCGCCTCGCACGTGGTCGTCGTCGGTGACCGGGACCTCGCCGAGGGCGTGGCCCAGCTGAAGAACATGCGCACCGGTGAACAGCACCCGGTGCCCGTGGGGGAGCTGTTCGAGTCGCTGCGTGCGAGCGTAGGGGAATGAGTTCGATGGAACAGCGGCCGCTGGGGCGGACCGGGGCAGACGTCAGCGTGATCGGGCTGGGCACGTGGCAGCTCGGTGGTGACTGGGGGGACGTCGACGACGACGCGGCCGCCGATGTCCTCGACGCCGCCCTCGATGCCGGGGTGACCCTGCTCGACACCGCCGACGTCTACGGCGACGGGCGCTCGGAGGAGCGGATCCGCAAGGCCCTGGCCCCGCGCTCGGACCGGCCGTTCGTCGCGACCAAGGCGGGCCGCCGTGCCGACCCCTTCGAGGCCGCCCAGTACACGCCGGAGAACCTGCGCGCCTGGATCGACCGGTCCCGCCGCAACCTCGGCGTCGAAACCCTCGATCTGGTGCAGCTGCACTGCCCGCCGCCGGCGGTCTACTCCGACCAGCGGGTCTACGACACCCTCGACGCGCTGGTCGCCGAGGAGGCGATCGCCGCCTACGGCGTCTCGGTGGAGACCGTCGCCGAGGGCATGGCCGCGTTGCAGCACCCGGGCGTCCAGTCGATCCAGGTCATCCTCAACATCTTCCGGCGCAAGCCGCTGGAGGAACTGCTGCCCGCTGCTGCCCGGGCCGGGGTCGGCATCCTCGCCCGGGTGCCCCTCGCGAGCGGCCTGCTCACCGGCAAGTACGACGAGTCGACGACGTTCCCGGCCGACGACCACCGGAACTTCAACCGGCACGGCGAGGCCTTCGACGTCGGCGAGACCTTCGCGGGCGTGCCGTTCGACGTCGGCCTCGCCGCGGCCCGGGAGGTCGCCGAGATCGCCGGCACCGACGTCTCGACCGCGGCCTTCTCGCTGCGCTGGGTCATCGACCAGCCGGGCGTCACCACCGTCATCCCCGGCGCCCGCAACGTCGAGCAGGTCCGCGGCAACGTCGCCGCCGCCGCGCTCCCGCCGGTCACCTCCGCCCAGCTCGCCGACCTCGAGCGCGTGTACGACGAGCGCATCCGCGCCCACGTGCACGGCCGCTGGTAACCCGACCCTCTGAAAGGCAACTCCTTGCTGCGCACCCACGACGCCGGCACGCTGCGCGCGTCCGACGCCGGTTCCACCGTCACCCTCGCCGGCTGGGTGGCCCGCCGCCGCGACCACGGTGGCGTCGTCTTCCTCGACCTCCGCGACGCGTCGGGTTACGTCCAGGTCGTCGTCCGCGAGGAGGAGGCCCACCACCTGCGTCACGAGTACTGCGTGCTCGTGACGGGTGAGGTGCGTCGTCGCCCGGAGGGCAACGAGAACCCGGAGCTGCCGACCGGCGAGATCGAGGTCGCGACGTCCTCGCTCGAGGTGCTCTCGGCCGCGGCCCCGCTGCCGTTCCCGATCGAGACGGATGCCGCCGCGGGCGACGACGTCCGGTACAAGTACCGCTACCTGGACCTGCGCCGGCAGGGCCCGGCGAAGGCAATGCGGCTGCGGTCGGAGGTGAACCGGATCGCCCGGGGCGTCATGGCCGGGCACGGGTTCGTGGAGGTGGAGACGCCGGCGCTGACCCGCTCCACCCCGGAGGGCGCCCGCGACTTCGTCGTCCCGGTGCGCCTGCAGCCGGGCAAGTGGTACGCCCTGCCGCAGTCGCCGCAGCTGTTCAAGCAGCTGCTGATGATCGGTGGGCTCGAGCGGTACTACCAGATCGCCCGCTGTTTCCGGGACGAGGACTTCCGCGCCGACCGGCAGCCGGAGTTCACCCAGCTCGACTTCGAGATGAGCTTCGTCGACCGCGACGACGTGCTCGCCATCGCCGAGGACGTCGTCCGGGCACTGTGGCGCGAGCTGGCGTCCCACGACGTGCCCGAGATCCCGCGGATGACCTATCGCGAGGCAATGGACCGCTTCGGGTCGGACAAGCCCGACCTCCGCTTCGGGGTCGAGCTCACCGAGCTGACCTCCTACTTCGCCGACACCCCGTTCCGTGTCTTCCAGGCGCCCTACGTCGGCGCGGTCGTCATGCCCGGCGGCGGCTCGCAGCCGCGGCGGGCGTTCGACGCCTGGCAGGACTGGGCGAAGTCGCGGGGGGCCAGGGGCCTGGCCTACGTGACCATCGGCGAGGACGGCACCCTCGGCGGTCCGGTCGCCAAGAACATCTCCGACGCCGAGCGTGACGGTCTGGTCGCGGCTGTCGGCGCGCAGCCCGGTGACTGCGTGTTCTTCGCCGCCGGAGCCCGCCGGTCCTCGCAGGAACTGCTCGGCGCGGCCCGCAACGAGATCGCCAAGCGGCTGGAGCTCATCGAGCCGGGCACCTGGTCGTTCCTCTTCGTCGTCGACTTCCCGATGTTCGAGGAGACCGAGAGCGGCGACTGGACGTTCATGCACCACCCGTTCACCTCGCCCACGCCCGAGTGGCGGGAGCGGTTCGCCGAGGACAAGGGCGCCGCGCTGTCCGACGCCTACGACATGGTGATCAACGGCAACGAGGTGATGAGCGGCTCGGTGCGTATCCACGACGCCGAGCTGCAGGAGCGGGTCTTCGAGACGCTGGGCATGTCCCGTGAGGAGGCCCGGGAGCGCTTCGGGTTCTTCCTCGAGGCCTTCGCGTACGGCCCGCCGCCGCACGCCGGTGCGGCCCTCGGTTGGGACCGGCTGACCGCGCTCCTCACCGGGGTCGAATCGATCCGCGAGGTCATCGCCTTTCCCAAGACCGGTGCCGGCTACGACCCGCTCACCGGTGCGCCGACGCCGATCACCGACGCGCAGCGCAAGGAGGCCGGCATCGACGCGAAGCCCGAGGAGCCGGCGCTCCCGGGGCAGCCCGGCGCGCCGGGGCCGACCGACCCGACGAGCTGACCGAGCGGGGCCCTAGCCCCTTGTCGGCCGTCCGTCACCGGCGGAGCATCCGCACCGTGGAGCTCACGGTGGTCCTCGAACCGGATCCGGGGACGGACCCGGACGACGTCGAGCGGCTCGCCCGTCAGCTGCGCAACGAGTTGCGGGAGCTCGACGTCGACGACGTGTCGGCCGTCGAGGGTGCGGCGCCCCCGGACGGTTCGAAATCCGGGGTGGCGGCGTCGCTGACCGAGCTGCTGGTCACCCTGAGCAGCGGTGGCGGCGTCTTCGTGACCGTGATCGCGACGATCAAGGACTGGCTCGGCCGCCGGAGCGCCGGGCACAAGGTCACCGTGACCATCGACGGCGACACGTTGGAGCTCACCAGCGCGACGCCGGTCGAGCGGGCCGAGCTGGTCGAGACCTTCGTCCGCCGTCACCAGCCGGCGTGATCCTGTGCCCGGCGGTCGCAAGGCCCTCGTCGTCGCCACGTACGCCTACAGCGACGGGGGACTGAAGCAGCTCGAGGCGCCGGAGCACGACGCGGAGTCCTTCGCGTCCGTCCTGGAGGACCCGGCGATCGCGGGCTTCGACGTCACCATGCTGGTGAACCAGCCGCACTACGTCGTCGGTGAGGCGATCGCCGATTTCTACGCCGGGTCCCGCAGCGAGGACCTGACGGTGCTCTACTTCACCGGCCACGGCCTCAAGGACGACGAGGGCCGGCTCTACCTGGCGATGACGAACACCCGGCGCGAGGCGCTGATGTTCACCGCGATCTCCGGGGCCCAGCTCAACGACGCCATGGACTCCTCCCGGTCCCGCCGCAAGGTGCTGATCCTCGACTGCTGCTACAGCGGCGCCTTTCCGGCCGGCCGGAGCGCGAAGGCGGACGAGGGCGTGCAGACCCTGGAGCGGTTCCAGGGCAAGGGCCGGGCGGTGCTCACCGCCTCGGACGCGACCCAGTACGCGTTCGAAGGCGACGACCTGCGCGGCTCCGGGACGTCGTCGGTGTTCACGCGCTACCTGGTGGAGGCCATCAGCAGCGGAGCCGCGGACCTGGACGAGGACGGCGACATCGCCCTGGACGAGCTCTACAGCTACGTGTACGAGAAGGTCGTCGCCGAGATGCCGCAGCAGCGGCCGAAGAAGCAGGAGGACGTCGACGGGCGGATCCTCATCGCCCGCAACGTGCACTGGACGCTGCCGGCCCACCTGCAGCACGCCATCGAGAGCCCCATCGCGGCGCAGCGGCTGAGTGCGGTGGAGGAGCTCGGCCACCTGCATCGCGCGGGCAACGACATCGTCCGGGCCGCGGTCGCCGAGCAGGTGGTCGTGCTGGCGTCCGACGACAGCCGCTCGGTGTCGACCGCAGCGACCGCACTGCTCGAGCGCCTCGGTACGGCGGCGGCTGCGCCACTGCCGGCGGGACCACCGCCGGCCGAGGCGCCGCGGGTCGCGGGACCACCGCCGGCCCGGGGACGCGGGTCGCCAGCGTCCGCTTCGCCGGCGGCTCCGGTGCGCCCCGCCCCGTCCCGCCAGTGGTCAGCCGCGAGGCTCCTGCTCGGGCTGGTCCTGGTGGCCGGCGTCCTGCTCACCGTCTCGCGATCCCTCGCCTTCGAGGCGTCCTACGGATACCACGCGGCCAGCCTGGGCTGGTCCACCGCGAACTGGGTCGTCCAGGCCCTCCTGCCGCTGGTGGTCGCCGCCGCCGTGCTGGTCGCCGGCCGGGGTTCGTCCGCTGCGCTCGCGGCGACCTCCGGTGTGGTGGTCGGCGTGACCCTCAGCCTGCTGGCCCAGCTCCTGATGTCGGGCGTGGACATTCTCAACGCCCTCACCTACAGGCTCGGGCCCGCCTGGTGGGTCATCCTGGTGGCGGCCCTCGTGCTCGCCGTGGGTGTCGCCGCGGGCGTCAGGGCGGTGCCGCTGCGCGGGCGGGTGGGAAGCCGACGCGACCGGTGGGCCGCCGCCGGAGGGGCGCTGGTCGTGGTGTCCGCGGTGATCTGGATCCTGGTCGGGTGGGCCGACCGCGGCGTGGGCTGGTGGCTGTACCTGCGTATCGCCGGCCCGCTGCTCGCCGCCGCCTGCCTGCCGGTGGCCGTGCTGCGGCTCGACCCGGTCCAGCGGGTGTTCGGGCTCGCCGCCGTCACGACGACCGGCGCCTGGCTCGCTGCGGCCGCAGTCGAAACCCTGACGGTCATGCCCTGGGGAGCCTCGCGCTGGACGGCCCCGGCGCTCGTCATGCTGGCCGCGACGCTCCTCTCGGTGGGCGGCGCGTACCTGGGGCAGGCACGCGCGCCGGCACCGCGCCCAGCCGCGCTCCGGTAGCACCGCCGCGGCGCCGGTAGCGTCCTGGGCATGCCGCTGCGTGCCCGCACCCTGCTCGGACCCGGACCGTCCAACCCGTACCCGGAGGCCACCGTCGCCCTCGGGGAGCCGCTGCTGGGTCACCTGGACCCGGTGTTCCTCGGGATCCTCGACGAGACCTCCGATCGACTCCGCCAGGTGTTCGGCACCGCGAACCGGCGCACCCTGCCGCTGTCGGCGACCGGCTCGGCCGGGATGGAGGCCGCGTTCGTGAACACGGTCGGACCGGGCGACGTCGTCGTCGTCGCGGTCAACGGCCTGTTCGGCGAGCGCATGGTGGAGGTCGCCTCGCGGTGCGGGGCCGAGGTCGTCCGGGTCGACCACGACTGGGGGCAGCCCGTCGACGCCGCCCGCGTGCTCGCGGTCCATCCGTCACCCAAGCTGATCGCCGCGGTGCACGCGGAGACTTCGACCGGGGTGCTCTCCGACCTCGAGCCGCTGGCCGCCGGCAAGGGCGACGCGCTGTTGCTGGCCGACTGCGTGACCTCGCTCGGCGGCATCCCGGTGCGCCTGGACGACTGGGGTGTCGACCTCGCCTACTCCGGCTCGCAGAAGTGCCTGGGCGTCGCGCCGGGGCTCGCGCCGTTCACGATCAACGACCGGGCGTGGGAACGGCGGATCGAGAAGCCGCAGAGCTGGTACTTCGACCTGGGCCTGCTCGGCGGCTATGCGGGAGAGGCGGCCGGCTCCGGGCGCACGTACCACCACACCGCGCCGACAGGGATGGTCGTCTCGCTGCACGCGGGTCTCGGCCGGATCCTCGAGGAGGGACTGGAGGCCGTCCACGCCCGGCACGCCGAGGCCGGCCGGATGCTGCACGACGGCCTGCAGTCGCTCGGGCTGGAACTGTTCGCCGCCGAGGGCCACCGGCTGCCGGAGCTGACGACGGTGAAGGTTCCGGACGGCGTGGACTCCGCTGCCGTGCGCAAGGAGTTGCTGGAGCGCTACGACGTGGAGATCGGTGGCGGGGTGGGCTCCTACGCGGCCACCGTGTGGCGGATCGGCCTGATGGGCGCCAACGCCACGCCGGACAAGGTCGTGCTCGTGCTCGCCGCCCTGGGGGAGATTCTCGGCCGACCCCAGCCGTGATCATCGGGTTGTTGCCGCTCGTCGCGGCGTGTCCGCGCGTGTCTGCGGCAACAACTCGATGATCACGCGCGGGCGGGGGACCAGCCTCGGCTGACCGGCGCGCGGCGGGTGCGGTCGACGACGGTCGTCGGCCCACCGATGTGGCGGGCGGCGAAGCGCAGGACGAGCCACCCATCGGCCGCCATCAGCGAGTACCGGTCGATGTCACGATCGAACTGGTCCCGTTCGGCGTGCTGGCGTC
>JAOPWM010000092.1 GCA_025965695.1 Blastococcus sp. | reverse complement strand
GCGGTACGTCGACATCGCCTTCGGCTGGCTGTTCCTCGGCGGCGAGCCGCTCGAGCGCACCGCGACGGCGAGCGCGAGGGCCCCGACCCGGTAGCCCACGGACGGCGACGGCCCCCGACCTGCAGAGGTCGGGGGCCGTCGTACCGAGGCGTGGCGGGTGAAGGATTCGAACCTTCGTAGGCTAAGCCGACGGATTTACAGTCCGCTCCCATTGGCCACTCGGGCAACCCGCCGTGCGGTGGTACCGGAGAAGAGTACAAGAACGGTGGACGGCGTTCCCGGAACCCCGGGGACGCCTCGCGCAGCGAAAGGGATGAGCCATGGCAGACGCGTCCTTCGACGTCGTGAGCAAGGTCGACCGCCAGGAGATCGACAACGCCCTCAACCAGGCGGGCAAGGAGCTGTCCCAGCGGTTCGACTTCCGCGGTGTGAACGCCACGATCGCGTGGGCCGGCGACGAGGGGGTCACGCTCCAGGCCGACACCGAGGAGCGGGTTGCCGCCGCGCTGGACGTCTTCAAGGAGAAACTCATCAAGCGCGGGATCTCGCTGAAGTCGTTGGACGCCGACGAGCCGCAGTCCTCCGGGAAGACGTACAAGATCTCCGCCCGGATCAAGCAGGGCATCGAGTCGGACAAGGCCAAGCAGATCGCCAAGCTCATCCGCGACGAGGGGCCCAAGGGCGTCCAGGCGCAGATCCAGGGCGATCAGTTGCGGGTCACCGGCAAGAAGCGCGACGACCTCCAGGCGGTGCAGCAGCTGCTGCGCGGTGCCGACCTCGACATCGCGGTGCAGTTCGACAACTACCGCTGATGGGCCGCACATCCCCAGGTCGGAGGCCCGTCAAGGTCCGTCAGTCCGCACTGAGTCCGCACGAGCGCCCAGTGCGGCGGCCATGAGGTCGCCGGCTGCGGTCACATGCGGTCCGCGGCCGTGGGCCAGAAGTGCGAATAGACGCCAAGAGTGATCGTCGCCGAGGAGTGCCTCAGCGCCCGCTGCACCGTCACCACGTCGCACCCGGATGCGATCAAGCCCGCTCGCATAGAAGTGCATCAGGTCGTGCAGCGTGGAGCCGTCCAGTCCAGGCCGCCTTGCGGACCTGCCTCCACTGGTGGCCGGCCGACTTTCGGTTCAGCGGCAGCCCGTCCCTCGAAACGGTCGGGCGAAAATCCTGAAGACCGGCGGCCGCGAGGCCGGTCGGCTGGTGGGCCGCGATGGCTTCCGGGCGCGGTACCCGGCCCCCCGGAACGACGTCATCAGTCGTGGTCCATGGACAGCACCAGACGCAGTGGCTCGAACGCCTCCGCTGCTTCGCAGCGCGCCTGGAACCCGCGGTAACCCGCTTGGGTGGTCACCAGTGAACGGCTCGCCATAGCGCTGTGGACCACCTGGCTCTGATGGACCTCCAGCGCCGCGAGCTTCTTGTCCAGCGTCGTGGTGATGTCGACGAAGACGCTCGGCCGGAACCCCAGGGAGCCTGCTACGGATCATCCGGTCGGCACTGCGTGTCGGCCAGGTCCGTAACGAACCGGTACCGTCTGTAATTGATTCGGAGACCATCGGTGCCCGCGACATCGCTCCGCGTCACCCGCGCGTAACGGCAGCCCAGAGCGAGCGGTGGCCGGCACCCGTCCGGGCGGGCCGGCAGCCCTCAGGGCCGCCCGATGTCGCGGGCCATCTGCTCGAGCCGGGCGATCCGCTCCGCCATCGGCGGGTGGGTGGAGAACAGGGACGCCAGCCCCTGTCCGCGGAACGGGTTGGCGATCATCAGGTGGCTCTGGGTGACGAGCCGGTCGTCCTGTGGCAGGGGCAGCGCCGCCGTGCCGCGCTCGATCTTGCGCAACGCGGACGCGAGCGCCAGGGGGTCGTGCGACAGCTGGGCTCCTGAGGCGTCGGCCTGGAACTCACGGCTGCGGCTGACCGCCATCTGCACGAGCCCGGCGGCGATCGGGCCGAGCAGGATCAGCAGCAGCCCGCCGAAGGCGTTGCCGCCGCCGCGGTCGTCGGACCGGCCGCCGAACAGCGAGGCGAACATCGCCATATGGGCCAGGTAGGTGATGACGGTGGCCATGGCCCCGGCGACGGAGCTGATCAGGATGTCGCGGTTGTAGACGTGGGAGAGCTCGTGGGCCAGCACGGCGCGCAGCTCACGGCGGTCGAGCATCTCCAGGATCCCCTGGGTGACACAGACCGCGGCGTTGCGCGGATTCCGGCCGGTGGCAAAGGCGTTCGGCTGATTGGTCGGGCTCACGTAGAGCCGGGGCATCGGCTGTCGCGCCTCGGTGGCCAGCTCCCGGACGATCGCGTACAGCTGCGGGGCCTGGGTCTCGGTAACGGGGAAGGCACGCATCGCCCGCAGGGCGAGCTTGTCGGAGTTGAAGTAGGCGTACCCGTTGACGCCGAGCGCGATGAGCAGCGCGATGAACAGGCCCCCCCGGCCCCCGATCAGCGCTCCCGCGGCCAGGATCAGGCCGCCCATGAGCCCGAGGAGCAGGGCGGTCTTCAGTCCGTTGGTCCAGCGTTGCACGACCGGTCCAACGCCACCGTGGGGGTCGCCGTTCCCTCCGGGAGCGGAACCTTTCCCCCTTCGGAATGAGGGACGAGGACAGCAGGTTGCTGGCCAGGAACATCATCGTGTCCGGATCCACATGCCGGCCGCGGACACACGCACGTAACCTCGGCCGGTGGAGGTACACCACTGATGACTGGCATCACCCCGACCAGCTCCGCCCCCGGCGGCCTCGTGAAGAGCGTCGTCGAGCTCGACCGCGTCGTCATCCGGCTCGCCGGGGACTCCGGCGACGGCATGCAGCTGACGGGCAACCGGTTCACCAGCGAGACGGCGAGCTTCGGCAACGACCTGTCGACGCTGCCCAACTTCCCCGCCGAGATCCGGGCGCCAACGGGCACCCTGCCGGGCGTCAGCTCCTTCCAGTTGCACTTCGCCGACCACGACATCATGACGCCCGGGGACGCCCCGGACGTGCTGGTCGTGATGAACCCGGCTGCGCTGAAGGCCAACCTGATGGACCTGCCCGGCGGTGGCCTGCTCATCGCGGACTC
>JAOPWM010000301.1 GCA_025965695.1 Blastococcus sp. | reverse complement strand
TGCAGTGCGTGAGCGGTCCGGCCATACCCGGTGCCCCGTGTATTCCGACGACCGGACCTAGCCGCCGCCGAGCGCTTCCCGCACCGGCACGAGCTTGGCCTGCGACTCGGCGAGCTCGGACTCGGGGTCGGAGCCGGCGACGATGCCGCAGCCGGCGAAGAGCCGCACGGTGGGGCCGTCGAGCTCGGCGGAGCGCAGCGCGATCGCCCACTCGCCGTCGCCGGCACCGTCGATCCAGCCGACCGGACCGGCGTAGCGGCCGCGGTCCATGCCCTCGAGCTCGGCGATGACGGCGGCGGCATCCCCGGTCGGGGTGCCGCAGACGGCCGCGGTGGGGTGGACGGCGCCGATGAGCTCCAGCAGCCCGGCCGCGCCGCGCGGGCCGCGGCGCCGCTGGGTGCCGGTGATGTCGCTGGCCAGGTGACGCACGTTGGCCAGGGTGAGCAGGTCGGGCTCGGCCGGCGCGTCCAGCGTCGTGCAGTACGGCTCGAGCGCGCGCACCAGGGAATCGACGGCCAGTGCGTGCTCGGCGCGGTCCTTGGCGGAGCCGATCAGTGCGTCGGCGAGGCGCTGGTCCTCGGCCCCGGCCCCGCGCGGGGCGGTGCCCGCGAGCACGCGCGCCGACAGCGCTCGTCCGCTGCGCCGCAACAGCAGTTCCGGGGTGGCGCCGAGCAGGCCGTCGACGGCGAATGTCCAGCAGTCGGGGAAGCGGTCGGCCAGCCGCCGCAACAGCCGGCGCGGGTCGAGCGGCACGTCGGCGGAGACCAGCAGATCGCGGGCCAGGACGACCTTGGCCAGTTCACCGGCCCCGATCCGCTCCACCGCGGTGGCGACGGCGGCGCACCAGGTGGCGGGGTCGAGCGCCCCGTCGGCGTAGCGCAGCCGGGGTGCGGCGTCGTCCTCCGGCTCGGCCGGGAACGCGGCCGGAACGTCGCGCGGGTCGACGTCGCCGATCGTGGTGATCCAGCCGACGCCGCCCCGCCGTCCGACGGTGAGCTCGGGGACGACGAAGACCGACGTCCCGGCCACCGGGTCGAACGCGATGCTGGCGAACAGTACGGGGCCGGACCCGGCGATGCCGAGGTCGTCGTCGACGTCCAGGCCGTCGGTGTAGGACTCCCACCAGTCGGCTGCCTCGGTCAGGGCGTGCGGCCCGGTGACCTCCAGCCGCGCGGCCTCGCCTCGGCCGACCAGCCCCTCGCCGCGGCGCACCCAGGACAGGGCGCCCTCGGTCGGCAGGCGGTTCAGCAGGGCCGCGGCGTCGTCGGACCGGACCGTGGTGACCGTCTGTGCGGCGGCGGCCGGGGAGGTCAGGGCTGCCACGGTCATCTGCCCAGCGTAGGAGGCCTTGTAGCGTCCCCGCCGTGGGAGACCGGCGAGACGACGCACACACGGCCGGCATGCGGGCCGGGCTGGACAAGCAGCCGGCCGACGTCGCGGCCATGTTCGACCGTGTCGCCCGCCGCTACGACGTCACCAACACCGTGCTCTCCGGCGGTCTCGACGCCTCCTGGCGGCGGGCCACCCGGGAGGCGCTGGGCGCCAGGGCGGGCCTGACGGTCCTCGACGTCGGGGCCGGGACCGCGGTGTCGACGGTCGAGCTCGCGGCCGGCGGGGTGACAGCGATCGCCTGTGACTTCTCCCAGGGGATGCTGCGCGCCGGTGCGACGAGGCCGGTGCCCAAGGTGGCCGGCGACGCGATGGCGCTCCCGCTCGCCGACGAGAGCGTCGACGGCGTCGTCATCTCCTTCGGCCTGCGCAACGTGGCCGACCCCGACGCGGCGCTGCGGGAGTTCCGGCGGGTGACGAAGCCCGGCGGAACGCTGGTGATCTGCGAGTTCTCCAGCCCGACGTGGTCGCCGTTCCGCACCATCTACACCGAGTACCTGATGAAGGCGCTCCCGCGGATCGCCCGTGCGGTCAGCAGCAACCCCGAGGCCTACGTCTACCTCGCCGAGTCCATCCGGTCGTGGCCCGACCAGGCCGCGCTGGCCGGTCGTGTGCAGGCCGCCGGCTGGGCCGACGTGGCGTGGCAGAACCTCACCGGCGGGATCGTCGCGCTGCACCGCGCCCGCCGGGACTGACGGGAGCGCCTCCGGGGTATTGCTCTGGTCGCAGGCGTCCTGGCCAGGCACCCGGGACCTGCCTTCCGGTGATGCGACGGCTCTGCAGATCTCTGAGCTTCTTCGTAGCTCATCGGCCCGTTTCTGTCAGACCCTGTCGGTAGATTCGCTCGTGTGTTCGAGGGCTACGGCGTCGGTCTCACGGTGACCGAACTCGGCCGTGCGGCGCCGGAGGGCGCCCTGCCGCCGGGTGTGGTGGCGCGGCCGTCCCGGTTGAGCGAGGTGCTGCCAGCGGCGTCCCGATCGGACGCGGAGATCGCCGTGGAGCTGGGGCGCATCGTCGCGGTCGAGGCGGCGTTGGCGGCCTACAAGAGCGAACTGGTGATGGGCCTGGCCGGCCACCGGCCCTACGCGCTCGACCCTGTCCCGGGGCAGCCGGGGGCAGGAGGGAACGCGGACGGGCCGATCCCGGCAACGAGTGAGTTCTTCGTCGACGAGCTGGCGTCGGTGCTCAACGCCACGGTGCGGACGGCGGCGACGCTGGCCCGGGATGCCTACGTCCTGACCGAGCGTCTGCCGGTCGTGTGGGCGGCGTTGGCGGACGGCGAACTGGACTGGCCCCGGGCGCGGGTGTTCATCGACGTGCTGGCGACGACGGCCGCGGGTGTGGCCGAGGCGGTGTCGCCGAGGGTTCTGCCCGGCGCTGTCGGCCTGTCGCTGGGCAGGCTGCGCGCCCGGCTGACCCGGGAGGTCCTGGAAGAGGACTCGTCGGCGGCCGAGCAGCGGCGGAAGGAGGCCAGAAAGCGGGCGGATGTGCGCGTCTATCCCTCCGTCGACGGGATGAGCGAGCTGGTCACGGAGATGCCCAGCCCGGTCGCGGCGGCGTGCTGGTCGACGATCGATGAGCTGGCGTGGATGCGGAAGAACGACGGGGACCCGCGGCCGATCGGGCAGTTGCGGGCGATCACGCACGCGGAGCTGATCCTGCGGCCGTGGGACACCTCCCGGCAGGCGGTGACCGCGGTGCTGAACGTGACGGCGCCGCTGTCGTCGTTGACCCGGGCCGGTGCCGACCCGGGCGAGGTCAACGGGCAGCCGATCACCGCCGCGCACGTCCGCGAGCTGCTCGAGCAGCTGGACGCGGTCTGCCCGGGCGGGCTGCGGGCGCCGACCGGCGGGTCCCTGGAGCTCGCGGTCACCGACGCCGACGGCGCGCTGCTGGCCACCACGAGCCGCCCGCAGCTGGAGCGCATCGCCCGCCACGGCTGCCCCGACCATCCCGACGTCCCCTGTGGCTGCGCTGTCGTGGGCCGCCCTCCGACGGTGGACCGCTACGAGCCGACCCCGGCGCAGCGCCGGTTCGTGAAGGGCCGCGATCGCACCTGCCGGCATCCCGGCTGCGGCCAGCCAGTCGCCCGGGTCGACCTGGACCACGTCCTCTCCTACGCCGACGGCGGACCCACCGACTGCGCCAACCTCTGCTGCCTGTGCCGCCGGCACCACCGGTTGAAGACCCACGCCCCCGGTTCGTCCTCACCGACCAGGGCGTGCTCCGGGTGACCACCCCGAGCGGCATCACCCGAACCACCCGCCCGCCGGGCCTGCGGGACCGCATCGAGCAACGGGCGCTGCCCGCGCCACCCCCGCCGCCGGTAGAGCCCCCGCCCTTCTGAGTCGGCCTCCGCCAGGGCCCCGTATCCGGGACTAGCGTCGGTCCATGACGACCCCGCCGCCTCCACCGCAGCCGCCGGGACCCGCGCCCACACCGACGGATCCGATCCCCCCGCCCGTGCCCGATCCGTACCCGGCGCCGGACCCAGTGGAGCCCCTCACGCCCGCGCCCGACCCGCTCTAGACCCCGTGTGACGGATGGCACCGCCGGGGGGCGGTGTTCCCTTCCTCACAGCCGGGCCTAGACTCGGACCGGCCGACCTTGTGAACTGATTCACAAGGCTCTGACGGGTGTGGAAGGGGGCGCGGACGTGCCGGGGACCACGACCGAGCTGCCCTCCGCGGACGTCGTAGTGGTCGGCGCCGGTCCGGCAGGTTCCAGTGCCGCCTACTGGCTGGCGAGCGCCGGTCTCGACGTCGTCGTCCTCGAGAAGGCGACCTTCCCGCGGGAGAAGGTGTGCGGCGACGGCCTCACCCCGCGCGGGGTCAAGGCCCTCGAGGACATGGGCGTCGACACCTCGCCGGCCGCCGGCTGGGTCCGGCACAAGGGTCTGCGCGTCCAAGGCGGCGGGCAGGTCATCGAGGTCGACTGGCCGCAGCTGGACCGATGGCCCGACTACAGCCTGGTCCGCCGCCGCAGTGAGCTGGACGCCCTGCTGGCCGATCACGCGCAAGCCGCGGGAGCACGCCTGCACACCGGCGTCACGGTCACCGACCCGCTGCTCGACGAGGCCGGCCGCGTCGTCGGCGTGCACACCCAGACGGGCCCCGGCAAGGAGCCCGGCAGCTGGCGGGCGCAGCTCGTCGTGTCGGCCGAAGGCCTCTCCGGCCGCCTGGCCAAGTCCCTCGGCCTGGTCCGGCGTGAGGACCGCCCCCTCGGGGTCGCCGTCCGTCGGTACGTCCGGACGCCGCGCACGACCGACGACTACCTGGACATCTCCTTCGACCTCTCCGCCGACGGCCCCACCGCCGCGTCCATGCCGGGCTACGGCTGGGTCTTCGGCATGGGCGACGGGACGGCGAACGTGGGCTTCGGACTGCTGGACACCCGACGCGGCGACGGTGGCGACCACCGCGAGGTGCTGCGGCAGTGGCTGGAGACCTTCCCCGCGGAGGATCAGCTGGACGAGGAGCACGCCGTCACCCCGCTGCGTGGCGCCGGCCTGCCGATGGCCCTGCACCGCGGGCCCGCCTACAGCCGCGGCCTGCTCCTGGCCGGGGACTCCGCAGGCACGGTCAATCCCTTCAACGGCGAAGGCATCAGCTATGCCATGGAGACCGGCCGGATGGCCGCCGAGTCCGCCGTGGATGCACTCGCGGTGCCTGCGGGTCCGCAGCGGGAGACCGCCCTGCGCCGCTACCCGGACCGATTGCGCGCGGAATACGGCCGGCACCACCGGCTCGGCATGGGATTCCTCGCCCTCCTGAGCCGTCCGGACGTCGTCCGTTTCGCGACCGCCCACGGCCTGAAGAGGCCGACTCTGGTCGGCGCCGCGCTGCGGCTGATGGGCAACCTGACCGACGGCCGGGACGGCGACCGGGTCGACCGGGCGATCGCTGTGCTCACCCGATTGGCGCCGGCGGTATGACCGTGGTCGACATCACACTTAGAACACAAGCCGACACGGAGGGTGAGGCATGACGCCTGGCCGGAACGTGATCGTCCTCACCGTAGGGTGCCGCTGATGCTCTCGAACTACGTCCCGATCATCGGGCTCTTCGCGCTGGCCGCGGGGTTCGCGCTGTTCTCGGTGACCGCCGCGCCGTACGTCGGCCCGCGCCGCTACAACCGCGCGAAGCTCGACGCCTACGAGTGCGGGATCGAACCGGTCCACCAGCCGCTCACCGGCGGCCGCTTCCCGGTCAAGTACTACCTGACGGCGATGCTGTTCATCGTCTTCGACATCGAGATCGTCTTCCTCTACCCGTGGGCGGTCACCAACGACTCGCTCGGCGTCTTCGGGCTGATCGAGATGGTCGTCTTCATCGGCACGGTCTTCATCGCGTACGCCTACGTGTGGCGTCGCGGCGGACTCGAGTGGGACTAGGGGACACACGATGGGGCTCGAGGAGAAACTGCCCAGCGGGGTCCTGCTGACCACCGTGGAGAAGCTGGTCAACTGGACGCGGAAGTCGTCCCTGTGGCCGGCGACCTTCGGCCTGGCCTGCTGCGCCATCGAGATGATGGCCTCGGGCGCCGGGCGCTACGACCTGGCCCGGTTCGGCATGGAGGTCTTCCGCGCCTCGCCGCGGCAGGCCGACCTGATGATCGTGGCCGGCCGGGTGAGCCAGAAGATGGCCCCGGTCCTGCGGCAGATCTACGACCAGATGCCCGAGCCGCGCTGGGTGCTCGCGATGGGCGTCTGCGCCAGCTCCGGCGGCATGTTCAACAACTACGCGATCGTCCAGGGGGTCGACCACATCGTCCCGGTGGACATGTATCTGCCCGGCTGCCCGCCGCGGCCGGAGATGCTGATGGACGCGATCCTCAAGCTGCACCACAAGATCCAGAACGAGCCGCTCGGTGCGAAGCGGGCCCGCCAGCTCGCCCGCGCCGAGGCCGACGGGACGGCGAAGGACCTGCACATCGAGATGCCGTCGACGATCCGCGCGGACAAGTCGGCCCGCCGCGCCTACGAGGAGGCGGCCGCCGAGGGCCGCACCGGCCAGTTCCTGATCGAGCGCCGCGGCGGCAACGCCGTCCTGCTGCCCGGGGAGCGCACCCGATGACCGGGCCGGGGGACCGCAGCGGTGAGGACGCCGCCCTGGGCGTGAACGCGCCGTCCGGCGGGTTCCGAAAGGGCTCCTTCGGCGTCACCGGCAGCGGGGACACCTCCGGCTTCGGCGGACTCGTCCGGGTCGAGCCGGGTGGCGCGGTCGCGCTGCACTCCACCGACCGGCCCTACGGCGGGTACTTCGACGAGGTCACCGACGCGCTGATCGAGGCCGTCGGCGAGGCCACCTACGCGGCGGCCGTCTCCCGGGTGCTGGTCGACCGCGGCGAGATCACCTACTTCGTCGCCCGGGAGCACCTGCTGGTGCTCACCCAGGCCCTCCGTGACGACGACGCCCTGCGCTTCGAGCTGTGCAGCAGTGTCTCGGGCGTCGACTACCTCGACAGCGGCGGCCCGGTCGCCACGCCGGACCGCCCGCGGCTGCACGTCGTCTACCACCTGACCTCGATGACCTACCGCCGCCGGATCCGGCTCGAGGTCGCCGTCACCGCGGAGGACGCGCACGTCCCGTCCGTCGTCGGCATCTACCCGACCGCGGACTGGCACGAGCGCGAGACGTGGGACATGTTCGGGATCGTCTTCGACGGCCACCCGGCGCTCACCCGGATCCTCATGCCCGACGACTGGGACGGGCATCCGCAGCGCAAGGACTACCCGCTCGGCGGGGTGCCCGTGGAGTACCACGACGCCACCATCCCGCCGCCGGACACTCGGCGCAGTTACCGGTGAGGGGCCAACGATGACCACCACGTACAACCCCAGCGATCCCTACGCCGGCTCACGGGAGACCACCGAGGGCCGCGTCTACACCGTCACCGGTGGCGACTGGGACCTCACCTTCGCCGACCCGCACGGCGAGGAACGCCTCGTCGTCAACATGGGGCCGCAGCACCCGTCGACCCACGGCGTCCTCCGCCTGATCCTCGACCTCGAGGGCGAGACGGTGACCAAGGCGCGGGTGACCATCGGCTACCTGCACACCGGCATCGAGAAGAACACCGAGTACCGCAACTGGACGCAGGGCACGACCTTCGTGACCCGCATGGACTACCTGGCCCCGCTGTTCAACGAGGCCGGGTACTGCATGGCTGTCGAGAAGCTGCTCGGCGTGGAGATCCCGCAGCGCGCGGCGACGATCCGCGTGCTGGTCATGGAGCTCAACCGGATCGCCTCGCACCTGGTCGCCCTGGCCACCTTCGGCATGGAGATGGGCGCGCTCACCGGCATGACCAACGGCTTCCGCGAGCGGGAGATGGTCCTCGACCTGCTCGAGGAGATCACCGGCCTGCGGATGAACCACGCCTACATCCGTCCCGGCGGCCTGGCCCAGGACCTCCCCGAGGGCGCGGTGGAGCACATCCGCGAGTTCCTGAAGGTCATGCCGAAGCGGGTGGCCGACTTCCACCGCCTGCTCACCGGCCAGCCGATCTGGCAGCGGCGGCTCAAGGACGTCGGCTACCTCGATGTCACCGGCTGCCTGGCGCTCGGCGTCACCGGCCCCATCCTGCGGGCCGCCGGCCTGCCCTGGGATCTGCGCAAGGTGGAGCCCTACCTCGGCTACGAGACCTACGACTTCGAGGTGCCCACCGCCGACACCGCCGACGCCTGGGGCCGCTACCTGGTCCGCATGGCCGAGGTGAACGAGTCGCTGAAGCTCATCGAGCAGGCACTCGACCGACTGGAGCCCGGCCCGGTCATGGTCGAGGACCGCAAGATCGCCTGGCCCGCGCAGCTGTCCCTCGGCCCCGACGGTATGGGCAACTCCCTCGACCACGTCCGCCACATCATGGGCCAGTCGATGGAGGCCCTGATCCACCACTTCAAGCTGGTCACCGAGGGATTCCGCGTCCCGGCCGGCCAGGTCTACGTGCCGATCGAGTCGCCCCGCGGCGAGCTCGGCTATCACGTGGTCAGTGACGGCAGCACCCGCCCGTGGCGCGTGCACGTGCGCGACCCAAGTTTCGTGAACCTGCAGGCCACGGCAGCGATGAGCGAGGGCGGCATGATCGCCGACGTCATCGCCGCGGTCGCCTCGATCGACCCCGTGATGGGTGGTGTGGACCGATGAGCGCACTTCCTGGATCGGCCGAGGGGACGGCGGTGACAGGGCTCGACTCGAGCCCGGTGGAACCCGCGCCCGTCGACCTGCCGCCGCTGACCGAGCAGACCCGGCTCGAGGCGCGCGAGATCATGGCCCGCTACCCGGTGGCCCGCTCGGCGCTGCTGCCGATGCTGCACCTGGTCCAGTCGGTGCAGGGCTACGTCTCCCCCGAGGGCGTCACGCTCTGCGCGGAGGAGCTCGGCCTGACCAAGGCCGAGGTCGGCGCGGTCGCGACGTTCTACACGATGTACAAGCGCCGCCCGACCGGCCGGCACATCGTCAGCGTCTGCACGAACACGCTGTGCAGCGTGCTCGGCGGGCAGCGGATCATGGACGCGCTCAGCTCCGACCTCGGCGTCCACCACGACGAGACGACCGCCGACGGCTCGATCACTCTCGAGCACGCCGAGTGCCTGGCCGCCTGCGACTACGCCCCCGTGGTCACCGTCGACTACGAGTTCTACGACCAGCAGGACGTCGAGAGCGCCCGGGAGCTGGTCGCGGCCCTGCGCCGTGGCGACAAGCCCGAGCCCACCCGCGGTGCCCCGCTGACCGACTTCAAGGGGATCTCCCGGCAGCTGGCCGGCTTCTCGCAGTACGCGGATTCCTCGGCTGCTGCCGCCGCGATCGATGCGCCGGGGGCCCTCGGCCCCACGCTGGTGGGGCTGCGGCTGGCCGAGGAGCGCGGTGAGGCGGCCCCGGACATGCCCCGGCGGTCCGCCTCCTCGTCCTCCGGCGCGGGCGCGGCCGAGGCCGCCGGCGTCGAATCCGCGAAGCGCGGCGCACCCGAGCCCGCCGGTCGCGACACCGGCGACGGCCGGACCGGCACCGACACCCCTGCGGGGGCCGAGCCGGGCACCTCCGGCCAGGGCCCCGGGAAGGCCTGACATGCCTCTCACCCCTGTGCTCACCACCCGGTGGGGCGCCGAGAAGTCCTGGCGGCTGGAGAGCTACGAACGCCTCGAGGGCTACGCCGCCCTGCGGACCGCGCTGTCGATGGCACCGGAAGAACTCGTCACCCTGGTCAAGGACTCCGGCCTGCGCGGCCGCGGCGGTGCCGGCTTCCCCACCGGCATGAAGTGGAGCTTCATCCCGCAGCCCAAGCCGGGGGAGACCCCGACCGGTCCCGCCGCGATGCCCAAGTACCTCGTCGTCAACGCCGACGAGGGCGAGCCCGGCACCTGCAAGGACCTCCCGCTGATGATGGCGGACCCGCACTCGCTCATCGAGGGGGTGATCATCGCGGCGTTCGCGATCCGGTCGCACTTCGCGGTCATCTACGTCCGCGGCGAGGCCGTGCACGCGCACCGCCGCCTGGTCGCCGCCGTCGAGGAGGCCTACGCCGCCGGGTACCTCGGCAGCGACATCCTCGGCAGCGGCTACGACCTCGAGCTCGTGGTGCACGCCGGTGCGGGCGCCTACATCTGCGGCGAGGAGACCGCTCTCCTGGACTCCCTGGAGGGCTACCGCGGCCAGCCACGGCTCAAGCCGCCGTTCCCCGCGGTCGCCGGGCTCTACGGCGCCCCGACGGTGATCAACAACGTGGAGACCCTGGCGAGCGTCCCGTTCGTCGTCCGCGGTGGCGCCGACTGGTTCAAGGAGTTCGGCCCGGAGAAGTCGCCCGGCCCGAAGATCTACTCGCTGTCCGGCCGCGTCGTCCGCCCCGGCCAGTACGAGGCCCCCATGGGGACGACGATGCGCGAGCTGCTCGAGATGGCCGGCGGCGTCCGCCCGGGGCACGAGCTCAAGTTCTGGACGCCGGGCGGTTCGTCGACGCCGTACTTCACCGCAGAGCACCTCGACGTCCCGCTCGACTTCGACTCCGTCGCGGCGGCCGGCTCGATGCTCGGCACGACCGCGCTGATGGTGTTCGACGAGACCGACTCGATCGTCGAGGCGACGCTGCGGTTCACCGAGTTCTATGCGCACGAGAGCTGCGGCAAGTGCACCCCGTGCCGGGAGGGCACCTACTGGCTGGTCCAGATCCTGGAGCGGCTCGTGCACGGCAAGGGCACCGCCCAGGACCTCGACCTGCTGCTCGACACCTGCGACAACATCCTCGGTCGCTCGTTCTGCGCCCTGGGTGACGGCGCGACCAGCTGCATCGCCAGCTCGCTGAAGTACTTCAAGGACGACTACGTCGCCCTGCTGCCTCCGGAGGAGCAGGCCCGGCTGGGTCGAACCCTCCGGCTCGAGCCCGTGGGAGCCGCATCGTGACACTCACCCCGACGACTCCCGGTCCGGCGGCCGCGGTGCCGCCCGGCGCCCCGGGGCCACACACCGCTCCACAGTCCCCACCCGCCCCGCCGGTGGACGCCGTCCACTGCACGATCGACGGCTTCGAGGTCGCCGTCCCCAAGGGGACGCTGATCATCCGGGCCGCCGAGCAGATCGGCGTCCAGATCCCGCGGTTCTGCGACCACCCGCTGCTCGAGCCGGTCGGTGCGTGCCGGCAGTGCCTGGTGGAGGTAAAGGGCCAGCGCAAGCCGGTCGCCTCCTGCACCATGCCGGTCACCGAGGGCATGGTCGTGCAGACCCAGCTCACGAGCCCGCAGGCGGACAAGGCGCAGCAGGGCACGATGGAGCTGCTGCTGATCAACCACCCGCTGGACTGCCCGGTCTGCGACAAGGGCGGCGAGTGCCCCCTGCAGAACCAGGCGATGAGCAACGGCCGCACCGAGAGCCGGTTCGTCGACGTCAAGCGGACCTACCCCAAGCCGCTGCCGATCAGCAGCGAGATCCTGCTCGACCGCGAGCGCTGCGTGCTCTGCGCCCGCTGCACCCGGTTCTCCCAGCAGGTGGCCGGCGACCCGTTCATCGAGCTGTTCGAACGGGGTGCCCTGGAGCAGGTCGCCATCTACGAGGACGAGCCGTTCGAGTCCTACTTCTCCGGCAACACCACGCAGATCTGCCCGGTCGGGGCGCTCACCAGCGCCCAGTACCGGTTCCGCGCTCGCC
>JAOPWM010000034.1 GCA_025965695.1 Blastococcus sp. | reverse complement strand
CCTGCGGGACAAGGCCCGCGACACCGCCAAGCGCGTGTCCATCGACTGGTGGGGCAACCTCACTTTCGGCATCGGGCTGATCGCCATCCTGGTCGCCATCACCTACGGCTTGCAGCCCTACGGCGGCCACACCATGGGCTGGACGGCGCCAAGCGTGCTGTTCGGGCTGATCGGCGGCGTGATCCTGCTGATCGCCTTCGGCTTCATCGAGCTGCGGGTCAGCGACCCGATGGTTGACTTGAAGCTGTTCAAGATCCGCGCCTTCGCCGCCGGCCAGACCGTCAACTTCCTGACGTCGATGGCCCGTGGCGGCCTGCAGTTCATGCTGATCATCTGGCTGCAGGGCATCTGGCTGCCGCTGCACGGCTACTCGTTCGAGTCGACGCCGCTGTGGGCCGCGGTCTACCTGCTGCCGCTGACCGTCGGGTTCCTGCTGGCAGGGCCGCTGTCGGGCGCGCTGTCCGACCGGTTCGGCGCCCGCTGGTTCGCCACCGGCGGTCTGCTGCTGACCGCGGTCACCTACGTGGGCCTGTTCCTGATCCCCGTCGACTTCCCCTACTGGCTGTTCGCGCTGATGATCGGGCTCAACGGGGTCGGGTCGGGGCTGTTCGCCGCGCCGAACACGGCCGCCATCATGAGCAGCGTGCCCGCCAGTGAGCGCGGTATCGCCTCGGGGATGCGGGGCACGTTCTTCAACTCGGGGACGTCGCTGTCGATCGGCATCTTCTTCTCGCTGATGATCGTCGGGCTGGCGAAGTCGCTGCCGCAGACACTGCTCACCGGCCTGCAGGGCCAGGGCGTGAGCGCGGCCATCGCCGGCCAGGTCGCGCAACTGCCTCCGGTCGCCAGCCTTTTCGCGGCCTTCCTCGGCTACAACCCGATCGAGCGGCTGCTCGGCCCGACCGGGGCGCTCGACCACGTCAGCGCCGACCAGGCGGCCACGCTCACCGGCGGCCAGTTCTTCCCGCAGTTGATCTCGGGGCCGTTCCACACCGGCCTGATCGTCGTCTTCAGTGCCGCGGCCGCCATGTCGATCATCGGCGCGCTGGCGTCGCTGCTGCGCGGCGGCCGGTACGTGCACGGCGAGGAGACCGCGTGAGCCGCTCGATCGGGCTGGCGCCGGACCCAGTGCCGACCCGCAGGCCGCGCGTGCCGCCGTCCTGACCGCCACGACGGTGGGGAAGGAGCCGACTCAGGGCTCCGGCACCCAGCCCTCGACGAAGGCGGACAGCCGGCGGGTGATGGCGCCGCCTGCGCGCCCCACGGCGAGCAGGGCAGCCCGTTCCAGCGGCACCCGGACGGCGCGCAGGACCGGCTGCCGGGTGGCGACGGCGTGCCCCGCGGCGATGAGCTCGGGCCAGGGGAGGTCCAGCTGCGCCTGGACGCGGGCGAGCGCCTCGGCGGTCGGCACGGCGTTGCCCTCGACCATCGCGGTCACGAAGTCCGGGTCGCTGCCGATCACGCGGGTGCCGTCGCGGAAGCTGCCGGCGGCAAGAGCGAGCGCCAGCGGGCCGGCGTCGGCGGCGGCCGCGGCAAGGGCTGCGGCCAGCAGGTGCGGGACGTGGCTGACCGCGGCGACGGCGTCGTCGTGCTCGGCCGCGGTGACCGGCACGACCTCGGCCCCCACCGCCAGGGCCACCTCGGCCACCCGCAGCCAGCGCGGCAGCTCGGTGCCCGGTTCCAGGCACAGGGCCCAGCGAGCGCCGCTGAAAAGCGCCGGGTCGACGGCGGTGTGACCGGAGCGCTCCGTGCCGCACATCGGGTGCCCCCCGATGAAGCGGCCACCGAAAGCCGCCTCCAGCGAGGCCACGACGGGCCGTTTCACCGAGCCGAGGTCGGTGATCGTGGCGTCGGAGGCGATCGTCAGCCCCTCGAGCGCGGTGCTCATGGCCGTCAGCGGCACGGCGAGGACGACGATCCCGGCCAGCTCCTGGGTGATGGTGACCCCGCGCGCGGCAGCGGCGTCCCGGGCGGCGGTGTCGACGTCCCAGCCGCTGACCTCTCGTCCGCCCGCGGCGAGCGCCGCGGCCAGCGAACCGCCGAGCTGCCCCAGGCCGACCACTGCGACCGGCGGGGCGGGCATCGTCGGGACCGGGAAGGCCGGGGACGCCGCGGCACCGGGTTCTGCTGCATCGGCCATGATCAGAGGCTATGACCCACGCGTTCCTCCGTCCCCAGACGCCATGACACCCCGGTCGTTCCTCCTCACGACGGAACTCTCCGACTACGTGCGCGCCGGCAGCGAGCCCCCGGACGACGTCGCTGCGGACCTGCTGGCCGAGACCGCGCTGCTCGCCGACCGCGGTGAGGTCCCGCCGACCTTCCAGATCCCGCTCGAGCAGGGTGTGTTCATGCAGCTGCTCACCCGCGCGCTCGGCGTCCGCCGGGCGATCGAGATCGGCACGTTCACCGGCTTTTCCGCGCTGTGCATCGCACGCGGTCTTCCGGAGGACGGGTCGCTGCTCTGCCTGGACCGCAGTGAGGAGTGGACGGCCGTGGGCCGCCGGTACTGGGAGCGGGCCGGGGTGGCGTCCCGGATCGAGCTGCGCCTGGGCGAAGCGCTCACCACGCTCCGGGAGCTGCCCGAGGTCGAGACCTTCGACCTGGCGTTCGTCGACGCGGACAAGACCGGTTATGCCGCCTACGTGGAGGAGCTGTACGCCCGGATGGCGCCCAACGGAGTGGTGCTCCTGGACAACACGCTGCGATCGGGCCGGGTTCTCCATCCGCAGAGCGACGACGACCACGCGATCGTCGCGCTGAACACCGCACTGCGCGACGATCCGCGGTGGGAGACGGTGCTGCTGCCCATGTCCGACGGGCTGACCATGCTGCGCAAGCGATGAGCGCACCGGATCCCGGGCGGACGAGCTTCGCGGTGCGGGTGAGCCGGCCCGAGTCCGGCTGGCGGATCGAGCTGCTCGCGGACGACGCCGGCGACGAGCTCCCGGTGCTGGAGCGGGCGCTGGGTGAGCCGGGCGCCGACGGCTGGCCGCCCCCCTTCGTTGTCGTCGTCGACTCGCGGCTGTACTTCGTCGTCCTGCGGCACGGGCCCGGCGGCATGGTGCGGGCGCTGATCTCCGACGCCACGATGCTGGAGTGGGTGCTGGCCGCCGAGGTGGTCGAGCGGTACGGGATCGGCGTCGACACGGAGGGCGCCTTCGACGACGACGAGTCCGGCTGGCCCGGCGGTGACCTCGACATCTTCGACGACGACGGGCTGCCCGCGGCCGACCTCCGGACGATCGTGACCGCCGACGACCTCTGGGCCGACGAGATGGTCGAACGCATCGCCCGCCGGCTGGGGTTCGCCGACGAGCTCGCCGCGGCGGTGGCCCGGTGAGGGTGTCGGCGGTGGTCTTCGACCTGGGTGGGGTGCTCACCGAGAGCCCGATGACGGCGTTCGCCGCGTACGAGGCCGAGGCCGGGCTGCCGAACGGGCTGATCCGGCAGCTGAACTCGACCGACCCGCACACCAACGCGTGGGCCCGCTTCGAGCGCAACGAGCTCGACGTCGCGGGATTCTCGGCCGCCTTCGAGAGCGAGGCCCGGGCGGCCGGTCACCGGGTCGAGGCCGCCCGGGTTCTGGAGGCGCTGCGCGGAGAGCTCCGCCCGGCGATGGTGACTGCCGTGCGCCGGCTGCGCGAGGCCGGGCTGCCGCTGGCGCTGCTGTCGAACAACGTGGCACCGATGGAGCGGACCGGGGCGCTGGGGGAGCTGCTCGGCCTCTTCGACGCGATCGTGGAGTCCTCCGTCGAGGGGGTCCGCAAGCCCGAACCGGAGATCTACCGGCGGGCGCTCGTCCGGCTGTCCGAGGCCGTCGGTCGCCCGGTCGACGCCGCGGACTGTGCCTACCTGGACGACCTGGGCATCAACCTCAAGCCCGCCCGCTCGCTCGGCTTCTCGACCATCAAGGTGGTGGACCCCGCCGACGCGTTGCGGGAGCTGTCGGAGCTGGTCGGCTTCCCGCTGGACGGCGGGGCGTGAGGCGTTGTCGTGCGGAAGCTTGTGCTCTGAGTACCCGGGGCACTCAGAGCACAAGCTTCCAGGAGCACACCCGGTGACCCCCGAGATCGACGCGGCGATGGTTCGCGCGCTCGAGCTCGCTGCGGCCGCGCAGGAGTGGGGGGACACCCCGATCGGTGCCGTGGTCCTCGGGCGGGACGGGGCCGTGCTCGCTGAGGCCGCCAACGAGCGGGAGAGGCGCGGCGATCCCACCGCCCACGCCGAGGTCCTCGCGCTGCGGGCGGCGGCACAGGTGCACGGGGACGGCTGGCGGCTGACCGGCGCGACCCTCGTGGTCACCCTCGAGCCGTGCACGATGTGCGCCGGCGCGAGCGTGCTGGCCCGGGTGGCGCGGGTGGTCTACGGCGCCGACGACCCGAAGGCCGGTGCGGTGGGGTCGCTCTGGGACGTCGTCCGCGACCGCCGGCTCAACCACCGACCCGAGGTCACCGCCGGGGTCCGCGCCGAGGAGTCCGCCGCGCTGCTACGCGCGTTCTTCCGTGGTCATCGGAGCCTGTAGTCTCTCCGGCGGTGGCGTGTCCGAGCGGCCGAAGGAGCACGCCTCGAAAGCGTGTGAGGGCAACCCCCTCCGTGGGTTCAAATCCCACCGCCACCGCCACGCAGGACAGGACGGCGGCGTCCGCACGGGTCGAGCACCTGGCGGGCGCCGCCGTCGTCGTTCTCCGGACCGTCAGCCGACGGCGGCGTCGCTGTCCAGGAGCAGCCGGCCGTCATCAGCCTGCACGAACGTCAGTACGTGCCGCTCGGTCTGCCGCCTGCCGTCGGGCCAGATGTACTCGATGTCGACGGTGGCCGTGGTCGAGCCGTCCTGGGTCTGGATGTTGCTGACCTTCACGTCCTTGAACTCGCTCCAGAAGCCGGAGAACCGATCCAGCGGGAACTTGCTCTGGAACGCGGGACTGGTCAGCTGGTGCGCCGCCGGCAGGTTGCCCGGCACCTGCTTGAAGAAGTCCGTCACGGCCTTGGTGACGTCCTGCGCGCGCACCGACCCGGCGCCGGCCGGGGTGCTCGCGGGTGAGGCGGCGGAGGTCTGGGTCTGGCCGGAGGCGGACGGCGTCGCCTCCTGGGTCGTGGGGTTCGCCGGGGCCGAGGACGTGTCGGGCGACGACCCCTGGGTGTTCGAGCCGTTGCCGGCGAACGGGTCGATCGCCCAGAAGGCGATCACCCCGCCCAGGACCAGCGCGACCAGCGCCGCGGCCGTCCAGAGGGTGCGTCCCCGGCCCCGTCCGCGCTCCCGGGGATGCGGGGCGGACGGCGGCGGGGCCGGGGGTGGCGGCGGTGCAACGGCGGGACCCGGGGTCTCAGCGGCGACCGCGGCTCCGGCGGGAAGGCTGGTCGTGCGGGTGCGCCCGGGGGCGGCCGAGCCCAGATCGGTGCGCGCCAGCAGGATCGTCGTCGTGTCGCCGTCCCTACCCGCGGCGAGCGTCGCCAGCTCGTTGCGGACTTCCGGCATGGTCGGCCGGTCCGAGGGGTCGGCCGCGAGGATCCTCTGCAGCGGCTGGGTCAGGGCGCCGGACCGGTGGGGCGGCACGATGTTCCCGCCCGCGACCCGGTGCAGCATGCCGAGGGCGTTGTCCTCCATGCCGAACGGCGGGGCGCCCTCCAGGCAGGTGTAGAGCGTCGCGCCGAGGGAGAAGACGTCGCTGGCCTCGGTCATCGGGTGCCCCTGGGCGACCTCGGGTGCAAGGAAGGCCGGCGTCCCGGTGATCTGGCCGGTCTGGGTGAGCGTGACGTCCCCGGTCGCGTGCGAGATGCCGAAGTCGGTGATCTTCACCAGACCCTCGACCGCGCCGCCCTCGCCGATGAGGATGTTCGCGGGCTTCACGTCCCGGTGCACGATCCCGGCGGCGTGCGTAGCGGCCAGCGCGTCGGCCACCTGGGCGCCGACCTGCGCGACCTGGTCCACCCGCAGGACGCCGTCCTCACTGAGGACGGCCGCCAGACTGCGGGACGGGAGGTACTCCATGACCAGCCACGGCTGCCCGGACTCCAGCGCCACGTCGTAGACGCTGATCGCGTGCGGGTGGCTCAGCCGGGCGGCGATCCGCCCCTCCCGGAGCGCCCGCTGGCGCTGCTGATCGGACTCCTCGGCGCTGACCCCCGGAGCGGAGAGCACCTGCTTGACCGCGACCTGGCGGCCGAGCAGCTCGTCCCGCGCGAGCCAGACCGCTCCCATCCCGCCACCGCCGATCTGCGACTGCAGCCGGTAACGCCCTGCGACCAGGCGGCCGGGAGCGGTCAGAGGTCGGGTCATGGTGCGGCGGGCCCGGGATCAGACGGCGGACGGGACGCCGAAGCGGCGCACGTACTCCTCCTGGGCGCCCGCCGGCAGGGCGTCGTACAGGGTGCCCAGCTCTTCGTGCACCGACGGGTCGAGGTCGTCGAAGATCTGCTTCCAGCTCGGCGCCTCGTCGTAGCTGCGGGTCAGCAGCAGCTCCCAGGCCTGCGACTGGCGGTCGCGCTTGCCGCGCTCGGCCAGGAACTCCGACAGATAGGCGTCCTTGGCGGCAGCCTTCTCCGCGGACGTCGCGCCCGGAGGCAGCGCCGCGGGATCCCCGCCTCTGAGAACCCCGACGATGGCCTCGACCACTTCCGGCCGTACCCCGCTCGGTTCGCTCATGTCCTGCCTCCTCCCTCGTCGTCCCGGCGTGCGGGCACTTCCTCGGCGGCCGGAACACCAACCGCCTGCGGTGCAGGATGCCCCACGACCGCCGGTCCGGCGCCCCCGGGCGGTGTGGCGACAGATCGCCGTCGGGCCGACCGGTACGATCGCCGTGCACTGGAGGATTCGCCTAGTGGCCTATGGAGCTCGCTTGGAAAGCGGGTTGGGGGCAACCCCTCGGGAGTTCGAATCTCCCATCCTCCGCAGGTAAAGCCCCGCGACGGCGGCGAGCACGAGCAGGCCCCCGGCCAGAGCGCCGGGGGCGAGCCGCTCGCCCAGGAACGCCGTCGCCAGCGCGGTCGCGGTCAGCGGCTCCAGTAGCGTGACGATCGAGGCGACCGCCCCCGGCACCGTCCGCAGCCCGGTGAAGAACAGGGCATACGCGAGCGCGCTCGGCACCAGCCCCAGGTAGAGCAGCACCGCCAGGGCGACCGGCTCGGTGGTGAAGCGGAGCCCGGCAACCAGTGCGATCGGCGTGAGGAGCAGCGCCCCGCCGGCGAACCCCACCAGGGTCACCGGGATGCCGGCGGGCACGCCCGCTCCGGCCAGGGTGACCACCGCATAGCCGAGCGCGGAGCCGACCGCCAGCAGCGCGCCCAGCACGACCGTCGTCCCGGTGTCCGCGCCCGCGGAGATCCCTACGAGCAGGACCAGCCCGGTCAGCGCGACGACGAGGGCGACGACGGTCGCCCGGTCCGGCCGGCCGTGCCCGAGAAGTGTGGCGCCCACCGCGATGAGCAGCGGCGCGAGGCCGAGGGCGACCAGTGTGGCGATGCTCACCCCGGCGCTGGCTACGGCGGAGAAGTACGCGAGTTGGTAGGCGGCCAGCCCGGCACCGACGAGGACCAGGCGGACGGCCGTCCCGCGGGTCAGCGGGGTCGCCGGCCCGCCGCGCCGGCGCCGGGTCAGGGCGGTGCCGATCAGCAGGACGACGGCGCCGATCGCCATGCGGTGCCAAGCGATGTCGAGCGGGCCGAGTCCGGCGCGGTGGGCCACGATCCGGCCGCTGACGCCGGAGGTGCCCCAGCAGAGCGCGGCCAGCACGACGAGCAGGAACCCGCGGCGGGAGGCGGGGGAGGAGAGGGGGGAGGACATGACGCTCCTGGATCGGTTCCGGGTGAGGACTCGGATCCGGAGCACGCCAGGCCGGCAGGCGCGTCAGCGCCTGCCGGGGAGCGGGATCGCACCCGCGGTGCTCCGGGTCAGGAGCGGGGCGGGGGCAGATGAAGGACCCCGTCCTCCTCACCCCTCGCAAGCTCGGGGTGAGCCTCGGGACGGGGCCGGGGCGTCATGGACGGGAGCGTAGCGGCGGGGGTGCTGGGCACGCCGCCGGATTCCTCTACAGTGGACGCCGACCCCTCGCGTGGCGTCATCCTGTGAACCTCCCCAGGGCCGGAAGGCAGCAAGGATAAGCGGGCTCTGGCGGGTGCGCGAGGGGTCCCTTCATGCCCTTCGTCGTCCTCCGGACGACACCGCTTCCACGTATCGTCCCCGGCTGCGTTGAGCCGCTGCCCATGTCCCGATCGGGGACCCTCCGGGCCCCGCGATCGGCCGACACCTGCCGGTTGGTGACGTTCACCGGCTTGCCCCGGGATCGGCAGCCCTTCCGCGTAACCTGCCCACGTGGCTCTGGCGCTCTACCGCAAGTACCGCCCGGCGACCTTCGCCGAGGTGGTCGGGCAGGAGCACGTCACCGCACCGTTGATGAACGCCGTGGACGGCGGCCGGATCAACCACGCCTACCTGTTCAGCGGCCCGCGCGGCTGCGGGAAGACGTCGTCGGCACGGATCCTGGCCCGCTCGCTGAACTGCGAGCAGGGCCCGACGTCCACCCCGTGCGGCGTCTGTGGGTCGTGCATCGCGCTGGCGCCCGACGGCCCCGGCTCGCTGGATGTCATGGAGATCGACGCGGCCAGCCACGGTGGTGTCGACGACGCCCGTGACCTGCGCGAACGGGCCTTCTTCGCCCCGGTGAACAGCCGCTACAAGGTCTACATCGTCGACGAGGCCCACATGGTCACCACGCAGGGCTTCAATGCCCTGCTCAAGGTGGTCGAGGAGCCGCCGGAGTTCCTCGTCTTCGTCTTCGCGACGACGGAGCCGGACAAGGTCCTGCCGACCATTCGCTCGCGCACCCACCACTACCCGTTCCGGCTGGTCCCCCCGACGACGCTTCGCGGCCTGCTGGAGAAGACCTGCGCCGCCGAGGGCGTCACGGTCGAGCCGACGGTGTTCCCGCTGGTGGTCCGCGCCGGAGGCGGCTCGGTCCGCGACTCGCTGTCGATCCTCGACCAGTTGCTGGCCGGCGCCGGGCCCGAGGGCGTCACCTACAAGACCGCCGTCGGGTTGCTCGGCGTGACCGACGACGCCCTGCTCGACGAGACCGTCGACGCGCTGGCCGCGCACGACGCGCCCGCGGTGTTCCGCGCCGTCGACCGTGTGGTCGAGGCCGGGCACGACCCGCGGCGGTTCGCCACCGACCTGCTCGACCGGCTGCGCGACCTGATCGTGCTCGACGCGGTGCCCGATGCGGGTGGCAACGGACTGCTCGACACCCCGCCCGACCGGTTGGACCTGATGAGCCAGCAGGCCCAGGCCCTGGGCTCGGCCACTCTGTCCCGCATGGCCGACACGGTGCACGCCGGCCTGACCGACATGCGGGGGACGACGGCGCCACGGCTGCTGCTCGAGCTCGTGTGCGCCCGCATGCTGCTCCCGGCCGTCGACGGGTCCGCGGCGGCGACCCTCCAGCGGCTCGAGCGCCTCGAGCGCCGGATGTCGATCGCCGGCGAGCACCCGGTCCGCCCGGCCGCCGAGGCGCCCGTCCGTGAGGCTGCGCCGCGGGAGGCCCCCGCGCGACCCGCAC
>JAOPWM010000033.1 GCA_025965695.1 Blastococcus sp. | reverse complement strand
GGGCGCACCTTCGACGGCCCGCACCCGAAGCGGCCGTCCTTGGGGAGCAGCTCGGCGGGGATGGTGATGCTCATGGTCGTCCTCAGCGTCGGGTCGGATGGATGGCCCCAGTGCAGGGTCCTACTTCAGGCGGGCGTGGGCTCGTTGATCGCCTTGGTCTGGATGGTGTCCCAGCCCTCGACCTCCTCGGGCTTGCGGGGGTCGGGGCCGATGTACCGGGCCGAGGGGCGGACCAGCCGGCCGGTCTTCTTCTGCTCGAGGATGTGCGCACACCAGCCGGCGGTGCGGGCACAGGTGAACATCGAGGTGAACATGTGGCTGGGCACCTCGGCGAAGTCGAGGACGATGGCCGCCCAGAACTCCACGTTGGTCTCGATCGGCCGGTCGGGACGCCGCTCGCGCAGCTCCTTGAGTGCGGCCTGCTCCAGGGCGAGCGCTGCCTGGAACCGCGGGGCGCCGAGCTCCTCGGCGGCGCGGCGGAGGACGCGGGCGCGGGGGTCCTCGGCGCGGTAGACCCGGTGGCCGAAACCCATGAGGCGGTCGCCCCGGTCGAGGAGGTCCTTGACGTACTTCTCGGCGTCGCCGCTCTCCTCGACGCCGTCGAGCATGTGCAGCACCCGTGACGGCGCTCCGCCGTGCAACGGGCCCGACATCGCGCCGATGGCGCCGGACAGCGACGCGGCGACGTCCGCACCGGTGGAGGCGATGACCCGCGCCGTGAAGGTGGAGGCGTTCATCCCGTGCTCGGCGGCCGACGTCCAGTAGGCGTCGACGGCGGCGACATGACGCGGGTCGGGCTCGCCGCGCCAGCGCACCATGAAGCGCTCGACGATGGTCGACGCTTCGTCGATGCGCTTCTGCGGGACGGCGGGGATGCCGATGCCGCGGGCGGACTGCGCCACGTACGACAGCGCCATGACGGCGGCCCGGGCGAGCTCCTCGCGGGCCTCGTCCGGGTCGATGTCCAGCAGCGGCCGGTAGCCCCAGATCGGCGTCAGCATCGCCAAGGCGGCCTGCACGTCGACCCGGACGTCACCGGTGTGCACCGGGATCGGGAACGGCTCGGCCGGGGGCAGGCCCGGGCCGAACTTGCCGTCGACCAGCAGGGCCCACACGTTGCCGAAGGTCACCTTGCCGACCAGGTCCTCGATGTCGACCCCCCTGTAACGGAGGGCCCCGCCGTCCTTGTCGGGTTCGGCGATCTCGGTCTCGAAGGCGATGACGCCCTCGAGGCCGGGTACGAAGTCGTCGGCCATCTCGCATGCTCCTCTGCGCGCGGGACCCGTGTATTCACCCGGAAAGGTGGACACGATTGCCTGCCGACCCTAGGCGGTCGTGACGCGCGAGGCACCAGGGGGCCGGTTGACGGCGCCTGGAGCGTGCCCTTCCCGAGCCACGGACGCCGGGCGGTGTCAGCATGGCGGCGTGCCAGACCTCTCGCGGATGCGCAACGACTACACGGCCGGCCGCCTCCGCGAGGAAGACCTCGCCCCCACCTGGGTGGAGCAGTTCGACCGCTGGTTCGCCGACGTCGTGGCTGCCGAGCTGCCGGAGCCGAACGCCGTCGTCGTGGCCACAGCGGACGCCGACGGCGCCCCGGACGCCCGCGTCGTCCTGATGAAGGGCTACGACGAGGTGGGCTTCATCTTCGGCACCAGCTACGCCTCGACGAAGGGCGCCCAGCTGGCGGTCAACCCGCGGGCCGCGCTCGTCTTCCCCTGGCACGCGATCCAGCGCCAGGTTCGGGTGACCGGGCGGGTGGAGCGGATCGGCGACAGCGCCTCCGACGGGCTCTGGGACCCGCGCCCGCGCGGTGCGCAGCTGGCCGCCGTCGCGTCGGTGCAGTCGACGGTCGTCGACTCGCGGCAGGAGCTCGCCGATCGGGTCCGGCTGCTCGACGAGGAGACAGCCGACGGGCCGGTTCCCCGGCCGGCGACCTGGGGCGGCTATCGCGTCGTGCCCGCCACCGTGGAGTTCTGGCAGGGCGGCCGGGACCGGCTGCACGACCGGTTGAAGTTCATCCGTGACGACGAGGAAGGTGGCGGCTGGATCGTGCACAGGCTGGCTCCGTGAGCGGCCCTGTTGACCTGCCGGCTCCGCCGGGCGGAAGCGCACGGGTGAAAACATGACCCAGCCGGTCGAGCCCGTCGAGGGCGGCTGGGCGGTCGAGGAGCCGGTGCCCGCCGCGAGACGGCGCAGCTGGACGATCGACACCGCGCCGCTGCGCATCCCCGCGTTCCGGCGGCTGTTCTGGGGCGTCGCGGCGACCATGCTCGGCCAGCAGATGACGCTGGTCGCCGTCCCGTTCCAGGTCTATGCGCTGACCCGCTCGTCGCTGCTGGTCGGCGTCACCTCGATCGTCGCGCTCGTGCCGCTGGTCGTCTTCGGCCTCCTCGGTGGCGCCATCGCCGACGCCATGGACCGGCGGAAGCTGATGCTCATCACGTCCACCGGCGCCGCGGTGACCAGTGCGCTGCTGGCGGTGCAGGCGCTGCTCCCCGGCGGCGGGAACCTGGTGCTGCTGTGGGTGCTGACCGCCTGCGTCTCCGGCTTCGCCGCGGTCAACCAGCCGACCCGCAGCGCGGTCATCCCGGCACTGGTCGGGCCGTCCGGGGTCGCGGCGGCCAACGCCCTGTCGATGACCGTGCGGCAGGCCGGCGTCATCGTCGGGCCGCTGGTCGCCGGGGTCCTCATCGGGCTGGGCGACCTGTTCCTCGCCTACGCCGTCGACGCGCTCGGATTCCTGGTCGCCGCCACGTTGCTGCGGGGGTTGCCGCTGTTGCCGCCGGGCCGGGTCGTCGAGCGCCTGCGACTGGGTGCGGCCGTTCGCGGGGTGGGGGAGGGCTTCGGGTTCTTGCGGACGCAACCGGTGCTGCTCATGACCTTCGTCGTCGACATCATCGCGATGACGTTCGCCTGGCCGCAGGCGGTGTTCCCCGAGTTGTCGCAGACCCGTTTCGCCGAGTCGCCCAACAGCCTGGGCTGGCTCTTCGCGGGCGTCTCCATCGGTGCGCTGCTGATGGGGCTGTCGTCGGGCTGGGTGACCCGGGTCGACCGGCAGGGTGCGTTCGTCCTCGGCGCGATCTTCGCGTGGGGGCTCGCGATCATCGGGTTCGGCTTCGCGCCGGCCCTGTGGCTGGCCGTGCTCTGCCTCGCGGTGGCCGGTGCGGCGGACATGGTGAGCGCGGTGCTGCGCACCTCGATGCTCCAGCTGGCCGCGCCGGAGGACATGCGCGGCCGTATGCAGGGCGTCTTCATCGTCGTCGTCGCGGGTGGGCCGCGGCTGGGGGACCTGCGCGCCGGCGCGCTCGCCACCGCTGCGGGCGTGAGTGTCGCGATGGTGTCCGGGGGCGTGGTGATCGCGGTGGCGATGATCGTCGTCGCCCTCGCCGTCCCCTCGTTCTGGCTCTTCCGAGCCTCGCGGTCCGCGCGGATGGGGCGGGAGGCCCGGCCGGGCTCGCCCGCCCCCGAGAGTGGCGAGGACCAGCCGGGGCCTTCCGCGGTCTGAACGAATACACCTCTTCGGGACGCTTGGGTAACGGAGGGTGCTCTCTTTCGTCCGGCTCGGCCGGCGGGCACCGGCCTGGTCAGGCCAGGGCGTGGGCGACGACGACGAGGTCCGCGACCAGGGCGTCGTACGCGACGGGCCGGCTCTCGTCCGGGGTGCGGAGGATCGCCGAGGGGTGCGTGGTCGCGAGCATCCAGGTCTGCGCCGGTGCGCCCTCCTCGGGCTCGTCGTCGTCCGCCTCCTGGTGCCCGTCGTCCACCACTGCGGTGAGTCCCGGCGGGGTCCAGGGGATGAGTTGCCCACGGTCCTTCGTGATCCGGAAGGACGACGAGATGAGCGCCTTGGCCGCCGTCGCGCCGAGGCAGACGACGATCTCGGGCTTGAGGACCGCGAACTCGGCCTCCAGCCACGGCCGGCACGCCCGCAGGTGCTCCGCGCCGGGCGTCTGATGGATCCGCCGTTTCCCCTTGGGCGTGAACCGGAAGTGCTTGACGGCGTTGGTGACATAGGCGTCCCGGCGCTCGATCCCGGCATCGGCCAGCGCCCGGTCGAGGAGCTTCCCGGCAGGGCCGACGAACGGCTCGCCGGTGCGGTCCTCCTGGTCACCGGGCTGCTCACCGACGAGGACGATCCGGGCGGTCTCCGGCCCCTCCCCGAACACGGTCTGGGTGGCCGGCTCCCACAGCTCGCAGGCCCGGCACCCGGCGGCGGCGCTGCGCAGTCCGGCCAGCCCCACGCCTTCCGGCGGCTGGGCCGGAACGTTCTCGCTCATGTGCGAGATGACACCGCATCACGCCTCCCGGCGCGAGCCCACACGGCCGATACGGTGCCGTACAGCAATCGCGGCGACGGGAGAACCGGTGCTCGAGTTCGACGGGCTCCACAAGAGCTTCGGCGGCCCGTTCTCCGGACTGGACCCGATCGGCGTCGACTCACTCGCCGCGGCACTGCTCGACCAGTGCCGCGGGGGTGTCCCGGGTCATCTTCTCCAGCCACCAGCTTGAACGCGTGGAGCGACTCCGGCAGGAGGACCTCGGCACCGTCGTCATGCCGACCACGGTGGTCCTGGTGGTGGCCTTCGTCATCGGCATGCAGGCCGCGGCCGACCCGGGGGGCGCCCTGGCCGTGATCACCTCCTACGTGCCGGGACTCTCCCCGCTGGTGATGCCGGTCCGCCAGGCCGCGGGCAAGGTCGCGTCGTGGGAGATGGCGCTGGCCGTCGTCCTGATGCTGGTCGCGATCGGGCTCATCGTCCGGCTCGGCGGGCGTATCTACGCGGGTGCGCTGCTGCGGACGAGCGGGAAGACCAAGCTGCGCGAGGCGCTGAAGGCCGAGCGGGTCTGACCCGGGTTGGGCACAACCAGCCCGGGGTAGCCGGACCCCATGGGCATGCAGCTGGGCTACACGATGATGACCGAGCAGGCCGGGCCGAAGGACCTGGTCAGCCACGTGGTGGGCGCCGAGGCGGCGGGTTTCGACTTCGCCGTCAGCAGTGACCACTTCTTCCCGTGGCTGGACGAGATGGGCCACTCACCCAACGCCTGGACGACGCTCGGCGCCGCTGCGCAGGCGACCAGCCGCATCCCGCTCATGACCTACGTGACCTGCCCGAGCTTCCGGTACCACCCGGCGGTCGTGGCGCAGCAGGCCGCGACGCTGCAGATCCTCGCCGACGGCCGGTTCACCCTCGGCCTGGGCGCGGGGGAGAACCTCAACGAGCACATCGTGGGCGGCGGGTGGCCGGGCGCCGACGTCCGCCAGGAGATGCTGGTCGAGGCGATCCAGATCATCCGCGACCTCTTCGACGGCGACGGCTACACCAACGTCCGCGGCGAGCACTTCGACGTCGAGTCGGCCAAGCTCTGGGACCTCCCCGACACGCGGGTGCCGATCGCTGTCGCCGTCTCCGGCCAGCAGTCCTGCGCGATCGCCGGCGAGTACGCCGACGCGATGATCGCCGTCGAGCCCCAGGCGGAGCTGGGCGAGATGTTCGACGCGGCCGGCGGCGCCGGCAAGCCGCGAATCGGCCAGATGCCGATCAGCTTCGGTAGCGACAAGGCCGCCGCCGTCACCCGGGCACACACGCTGTTCCGCTGGTTCGGCCTCGGCTGGAAGGTCAACGCGGAGCTGCCCGGCCCGCCGGCCTTCGGCTCGGCCAGCCGGTTCGTCCGCGAGGAGGACGTCGCCGAGAGCATCCCCTGCGGGGACGACGTCGACGCTGTCATCGAGGCCGCCAAGGAGTACGCCGACGCCGGCTTCACCCACCTGGCGCTGGTGCAGATCGGCGGCGATCAGCAGGCGCCGTATCTGGAGTGGAGCGGGCAGACGTTGAAGCCGGCCTGGCGGGAGGCGTTCGGCGACTGACCAGCACACCTTGGGGTGAGGTCACCCGGACGGGAGACGCGCCCGGGCGTTCGGTTCGCGATCATCGGCAGCATGACCGAGGACCTGGATGCGCGCCTCCGGCGGCTGCAGGCCTCCGAGGACCCCGACGCACTGATCGACCTGGGCTGCGACCTGGCCGACGCCGGCCGTCAGACCGACGCCGAGTGGTGCTTCCGCCGGGCCTCCGACCTGGGGGACACCGTCGCCTCGTTCAATCTCGGCAACGCCCTCGCCGCGCAGCAGCGGTGGGAGGAGGCGGTCGCCGCCTACGAGATCGCACTGGCCGGCGGCGAGCCCGACGCCTGGCGCAACCTGGGCAAGGTGCTGGAGGACCTCGGCGACCTGGCCGGCGCCATGCGCGCCTACCGCGGGGCGGCCGACGCGGGTGACCTCGAGGGCGGCTTGCAGTTGGCCTTCCTGCTGCGTGAGCAGGGTGAGCGGCACGCGGCCATGGACGTGGCGATGGAGATCGCGGCCATGGGGGACCAGGAGGCCGCCGCCGTCGTCGCGTGCTGGCGGTGGTGCGCCACCCTCGACGTCTCGCTGGAGCCCGACCTCCGCGCGGGGGCGGACTTCTTCCCGGCGGCGCGGGCCGACCTCGCCCACCTGCTCCGGCTCACCGACCGTTCGGACGAGGCCCGCTTCGTCCTGGAACGCGGCGCCAAGCTCGGCGAGGCGGTGGCCTGGCTCCCGTTGGGCAACTTCTACGCCGACGAGATGAAGGACGACGAGGCGGCGGAGGAGGCCTACCGCGGAGGCATCGCCGCGGGTGAGGCCTACTGCCACCACAACCTCGCCGTGCTGCTGGCCGAGCGCGGGGACTTCGACGGCGCCGTCGAGCAGTTCCGCCTCGGCGCCGCCGCCGGTGATCAGCTCGCCGCCGACGCCCTGCGGGAGCTCGAGCACGGCTGACCGGGCGCGCTCGCCAGGAGGACAGCACGCCTCCGACATGAAGCTGTTACACAGGAGCCGGATACTCGGCGCGTGTCCGAAGCCACTGTCGACGTCGCCGACCTCCGCTCGTCCGGGGCGGTGACCGGGTCCGACGACCGCGAAGGCGATGCGCCGCTGCGCGAGGACATCCGCGTGCTGGGCCGGGTCCTCGGTGAGGTGATCGGGGAGCAGGCCGGCCAGGACGTGCTCGAGCTGGTCGAGTCCACGCGCGTCGAGGCGTTCAAGATCCGCCGCTCCGAGGTGGACCGCGAGGAACTGGCCGCCCGGCTCGGTGGCCTCGACATCCGGTCGGCGAACCACGTCATCCGCGCGTTCAGCCACTTCTCGCTGTTGGCCAACCTGGCCGAGGACATCCACCACGAGAGGCGCCGGCGGTTCCACCGGCGGGAGGGCTCGCCGCCGCAGAAGGGCAGTCTCGCCGCCGCGTTCGAGGCGATCGACGCCGCCGACCTGGACTCCGACGTGGTCGCCCGCGAGCTGGCCGGCGCGTTGGTCTGCCCCGTGGTGACCGCCCACCCGACCGAGGTGCGCCGCAAGACGATCTCGCAGGTGCAGCGACAGATCACCGACCTCATCCGCCGGCGCGACCGGACGGCGGCGGGCGAGGGGGACGACGCCCAGTGGTCGGAGCAGCTGTGGCGCTCCGTGCTCACGCTCTGGCAGACCGCGCTGCTGCGGCTGTCCCGGCTGCGGCTGCAGGACGAGATCGACGAGGCGCTGCGCTACTACGAGCTGTCCCTGTTCGACGTCATCCCCGCGATCAACTCAGAGCTGCGGACGGCGCTGAACGAGCGCTGGCCCGACGCCGGTCTGATGCCCCGGCCGATGTTGCTGCCGGGTTCGTGGATCGGCGGCGACCGCGACGGCAACCCGTTCGTGACCGCCGACGCCCTGCGCCGGGCCACCGGCCGGCAGGCCGAGACGGCGCTGGCCCACCACCTCGACGAGCTCGCGTGCCTGGGGAACGAGCTGTCGATGTCCGACCGGCTGGTCACGCCCACCCCTCAGCTGTACTCCCTGGCCGATGCCAGCCGGGACGACTCCCCGTTCCGCGCCGACGAGCCCTACCGACGGGCGCTGAACGGCATATCGGCGCGGCTGGCCGCCACGGCCCGGTCGGTCCTGGGACGGGTTCCGGGTCCTGCCCCGGACACCCACCTGCCGCCGTACGAGCTCCCCGACGGACTGCGCGCCGACCTCGACGTCATCGACACCTCGCTGCGCAGCCACGGCGCCGGTGCACTGGCCGACGACCGGCTGCTCCGGTTGCGGGAGGCCGTCGAGGTGTTCGGCTTCCACCTCTGCGGACTGGACATGCGGCAGAACTCGGCCGTCCACGAGGAGGTGGTCGGGGAACTGCTCGCGTGGGCGGGGGTCTGCGACGACTATGCGGACCTCGATGAGCAGGCCCGCGTCGACCTCCTGGCCACCGAGCTGAGGATGCGCCGCCCGCTGGTCCGTCCGGACGCGGAGTTGTCCGAGACCGCACGGGGCGAGCTCGACGTCCTCCTCGCCGCCGCCGAACAGGTGGCGCAGCTGGGTCCGCGGACGATCCCCAACTACGTGATCAGCATGTGCGAGTCGGTCAGCGACGTGCTCGAGGTCGCCGTCCTGCTCAAGGAGGTCGGCCTGCTGGACCCGGGCGCCGAAGGCGGCCCGACCTGCTCGGTCGGCATCTCCCCGCTCTTCGAGACCATCGACGACCTCCGGGCGGCCGCGACGACGCTGACCGCCGTCCTCGACCAGCCGCTGTACCGCTCGCTGCTGGCGTCCCGCGGTGACGTGCAGGAGGTCATGCTCGGCTACTCCGACAGCAACAAGGACGGCGGGTACCTCGCGGCCAACTGGGCGCTCTACCGGGCCGAGCTGGACCTGGTCGAGGTGGCGCGGGCCGAGGGCATCCGGCTGCGGCTCTTCCACGGCCGTGGCGGCACCGTGGGCCGGGGCGGCGGTCCCAGCTACGAGGCCATCCGGGCACAGCCCCCGGGTGCGGTCGCCGGGGCGCTGCGGCTCACCGAGCAGGGCGAGGTGATCGCGGCCAAGTACGCCGACCCCGACCTGGCCCGCCGCAACCTGGAGGCGCTGGTCGCCGCCACCCTGGAATCCAGCCTGCTCGACATCGAGGGACTCGGGGACGACGCCGAGCCGGCCTACGCGCTGCTCGACGACCTCGCCGACCGCGCCCAGCAGGCCTACCGGGCCCTGGTGCACGAGACGCCCGGCTTCGTGGAGTGGTTCCGCGCCGCGACGCCCATCGCCGAATTGGGTGAGCTCAACATCGGCAGCCGGCCGCCCTCGCGCAAGGCCGGGAACTCCATCGCCGACCTGCGGGCGATCCCATGGGTGTTCAGCTGGTCACAGGCCCGGATCATGCTGCCCGGTTGGTACGGCACGGGTTCTGCGCTGGAGCAGTGGGTGGACGGCGACGAGGAGAAGCTGACCCGGCTGCAGGAGTTGCATCGCCGCTGGCCGTTCTTCCGCACCGTGCTGTCCAACATGGGCATGGTGCTGGCCAAGACCGACCTGGAACTGGCCGCCCGCTACGCGGAGCTGGTGCCCGACGAGGACCTGCGCGCCCGGGTGTTCGACCAGATCACCGCAGAGCACGGGCGTACCTGCCGGATGCTGCTGGCGATCACCGGCGACGACCACCTGCTGGCCGACAACCCGTCGCTGGCCCGGTCCATCCGCAACCGGTTCCCCTATCTCGAGCCGCTGCACCACCTGCAGGTGGAGATGCTGCGTCGGCGCAGGGGCGGGGACGACGACGAGCTGACCCGCCGCAACATCCAGCTGACGATCAACGGGATCGCGACCGCCCTGCGCAACAGTGGCTGATCGGGAGCTGCGGACGGCGGTGACCGTCAACGAGGTGCGGGCGGCCGCCGAACGGCTCAGCCTGCCGGCGGTCGCGCTGGCTCCGGCGCTGGTCGAGCCGTCGCTGCGGCTCCTCACCGACGGGGAGGGCGCGGCCGCGTTGCTGCGCCGGCAATGGGCGGGGGACGGCACGGCCGAGGTCGTCGTGCTGCACCGCGCCGGCGTCCCGCTGGAGCACCCGGCGGTCGTGGCCACCGCCGTGGCCTGGGGCTGCGACCAGATCTGCCACGCCACCACGGGGCGGGCGATCGCCGTCCCCGCACCCCGGGACGACGCCCCGCTGGCCGACCGCTTCCTGCACCTCGCCGCCCGCGCCGCCACCCGGGTGGAGGTCGCAGTGGCGCTGGCTCGCGACGCCGGCCGGGAGCGGCACAAGGACGACGGCAGTCCACGGGTCGAGGCGGACGAGGCTGCGCACGCGGCCGCGGTGGAGGTCCTCGCCGCGCTCGGAATCCCGGTGCTCAGCGAGGAGCGCCCGGACGGTGTGGTGGCGGACGGGCAGCCATGGGTGGTGCTCGACCCGCTCGACGGCACGGGCAACTTCTCCGCGGGCCTGCCGCCGTGGGCGTTCTCCGCGGCGCTGGTCCGCGGGGGCCGTCCGGTCGCCGGGCTGGTCGCGGATCTCTCCTCGGGCCGCCGCTGGGAGGGGGCCGACGGCGCGGGTTCCCGGCGGGACGGCGTCGCCGTGATTCCCCGGCCCGGGAGCACTGTCGTCGTCCCCAGTGCGCCCGGGCTGGGCACTGTGCTCGTCCCGGCCACGGCCGGCCGGGTGCGGATCACCGGATGCACGGCGATCGACCTGTGCCTGGTCGCCGATGGCTCCGCGGCGGCCTGGCACGACGTGGACCGCAGCGGCAGCCACGTGCACGACGTCGCCGGTGGGCTGGCGATCCTGCTGGCCGCCGGAGGAGCCGCACTGACCCCGGACGGCGGCCCGGTGGTCCTCGGTCCGGACACCGGGTCGCGCTTCCGGTTCGTCGCGGCGGCGAGCGACGCGGCCGGCCGCGACCTGCTGGCGGCGCTCGGTTGAGAGAAAGGACCCCGTCCTCCTCACCCCTCGCAAGCTCGGGGTGAGCCTCGGGACGGGGCCTGGGTGGCCGCGCGGACGGCGGCCAGCAGCGCCTCCCGCTCGTGCAGCGTGGTCCGCGCCCGCCCCCGCGTCGCACCGAGGGCCACCTCGGCCGCGTCGATCGCCCGCCAGTCCTCGATCAGGACCGGGGCGGCCCCACGGGAGACGAGTTCTTCCACCAGGTCACCGACCGGGCCGCCCGTGGCGAGCACGCCCTCGGTGGCGTCGGCCAGCAGCGCCGCGACGGTCTCCCGGGCGTCGTGCTTGTTGGTGCCCACGACGCCGCTCGGTCCCCGCTTGATCCACCCGGCCACGTACTCACCGGGGGAGGGCTCCCCGTCGCGGAGCACCCGACCGGCTACGTGCGGCACCGTGCCGGAGCGCTCGTCGACCGGAAGCCCCGGCAGCGGCGTCCCGAAGTACCCCACCGACCGGACGACGAGATCGGCCGGCAGCACCTCCATCTCGCCGGTGCCCACGGCCCGGCCGTCGCCGTCCACCGCGGTCCGCTCGACCTCGACCCCCGTCACCCGGTCCTCGCCGAACAGCCGCACGGGCCGGGCGAAGAAGCGCAGCCGCAGCCGGGTGCGGTCCGGCTCGGACTCGTGGTCGACCCAGCCACGGAGCACGGCCAGGTTCCGGGACACGTTGCGGTCGGTGGTGGCGCGCTCCTCGGCGTCCGCGTCCAGCTTGAGGTCGGCGGCGTCCACCAGCACCGTCGCACCCTCGAGCTCGGCGAGCTCGCGCAGTTCCTGGGTCGTGAAGGAGGCCTGCGCCGGGCCGCGCCGGCCGAGCACGGTCACCTCCTCCACTGGCGTGGCGGCGAGGGTGTCCAAGACGTGCTGCGGCATGTCGGTGGACTCGAGCTCGGCCGCCGTCCGTGCGAGCACCCGGGCGACGTCCAGGGCGACGTTGCCGACCCCGACGACCACGGCCGACCGCACACCGGCCAGCGCGGCCTCGACCCGGGCGCGGTCGGCGTCGGGGTGTCCGGTGTACCAGGCGACCAGTTCGGTGGCCGCGAGGCTGCCAGGCAAGTCCTCGCCCTCGATCCCGAGGTGCCGGTCGAGAGCAGCGCCGTAGGTGAAGATGACGGCGTCGACGTGCGTGCGCAGCTCGTCCAGCGAGATGTCCGCACCGATCTCGACGTTGCCGACGAACCGCACGAGCGGGTGGTCGAGCGTGCGGTGCAGGGTGTCGCGGATGGCCCGCATCTTCGGGTGGTCAGGTGCGATGCCGTGCCGGACCAGGCCGAACGGCGTGGGCAGCCGGTCGATCAGGTCGACGGCGACCGGGACGCCGTCCTGGCGGGCGAGGGCGTCGGCGGCGTAGATGCCCGCCGGTCCGGCGCCCACGACGGCCACCCGGAGCGGACGGTCTGCGGACGGGGGAGCGGCTGATCGGTCGGCGGGCACGACTGGCATCCTGACCCGGCCCGGGCCCGCACACCAGCCCCACCGCCGGGTTCACCATTCCCACGATCCCTGGAGGACCTGTGTCCGTCGTCGTCGTCGCCACCATCACCCCGAAGCCCGACCAGGTCGACGCCGTGCGGGAGGCGATCCTGGCGGCGGTGCCGAAGGTGCATGCCGAGCCGGGCTGCGAGCTCTACGCGGTGCACGAGGGCAAGGGGCAGTTCGTGATGGTCGAGCGGTGGGAGAGCATCGAGGCGCTGAAGGTGCACGGCACGGCCGAGGCCCTGACGACGTTGGGCGGTCAGCTGGCCGACAAGCTCGACGGGCCCCTGGACGTGCGCCGGATGTCCGCCCTCCCCGCCGGTGACCCGGTCAAGGGCGCGATCTAGGGGTTTTCACGGACAGGACTGGGCGCGGTCCAGGCCGTTCTGCACGTACTGGCTCAGCGTGACCCGTCCCCCCGGGACGAGCGCCGGCTTGCTGCAGGCCGCCTGGACACCGGCGAGTGAGGTGGCGCCGGCGAGCCAGCTGTCCCGGCCGGCCAGCGTGCTGCCTGCGGGCACGGCGCCGACGATCTGGGACCACTGCTGCCCGGTCGAGTACAGGCCGACCCGGCCGCCGCGCGAGACGAGGTAGGCCGTCATGCCCTCCAGGGCCGCCCGGTTGCGGGCCAGCGCGTTGGGGGTACCGGTCTGCCACGTGTTGGTGGTCTCCACGTCCAGCCACCACAGGTAGCGGCTGGGCCGGCTGTCGACCTGGGCGGCGTGGGCGGCTGGCGTGAAGAAGGAGACAACGCTGTTCTGGGCGCGCTCCCAGCCGTACTGCCACGAGCACGCCGCGGAGTTCGTGCCGTTGCAGGCGCCGTAGGGCGTCATGCCGCGGACCGGCCAGGTGGTGACCTGATTCAGCGCCTGACCGGGGTTGGCGGTGTTCAGATATACCTGCGCGCGTGGGTGCGCGGGCACCGCGCCGGAGGACCCCCACGCCCAGGTCAGCTGGGCGGCGAGGCAGGGGTTCGCGCGCGTGGAGAGGCCACGGTTGATGCCGACGACGGCGAACGCACGGTCCCGCGGCAGCGCCGTCCCGCACTGCGGATAGGAGACGTCGTAGCCGACCGTCGTGGGCGCGGCGGACGCCGTCCCCGGCACGGCCAGGAGCGTCGCGACGGCCGCAAGAGCCACGACGACCAGCGAACGCACTGGATGCCTCATCGGCGGCGAACGTACACGGGCGAGCGGCCGGATGGCGGGCCGTCCGCGATCGCATGCGGAGGGTGGGTCAGGCCGGCTGGCAGGCGGGGCACCAGTAGAGGTTGCGTCCGACCATGACCTCGGTGCGGATCTCGGTGCCGCACACCCGGCACGGCAGTCCGGTGCGCCGGTAGACGTAGTGCGCGTCCTCCCGCTGGGCCGTCCCGCGGCGGCGGGACCGGTGCTCGGGGCGGGTGGTCACGATCCGCCCCAGCCGAACCCCCGCCCGCATGAGGGTGACCAGGTCCGCCCACATCTGTCCCCACACGTCGCCGTCGACCCCGCGGCCGGGCCGGAACGGGGAGACGCCGTGCCGGAACAGCAGTTCGGCGCGGTACACGTTCCCGACGCCGGCGAGAACTGACTGGTCCATGAGCAGCGCGCCGATTGCCGTCCGGCTGCGGGCAATGCGCCGGTGCGCGCCCAGGGGGTCTGCCTTCGGGCGCAGCGGGTCCGGCCCCAGCCGCGCCAGGATGGCATCGACCTCGGGCGCGGCCAGCACCTCGCAGGCCGTGGGGCCGCGCAGGTCGGCCCACACCCCGGTGCCGTCCGGGCCGGTGCCCTCCCAGCGCATCCGCAGGGCGCCCCGCGGCAGGGGTGGCGTCCCGGTGCCGCCGGCGAACGTGCCGTACAGCCCCAGGTGGACGTGGAGGGTGTCCCCGCCGAAGCGGGCGAACAGGTGCTTGCCGTAGGGAAAGACCTCCTCCAGCACCCGCCCGTCGAGGAGTGCGGCACCGGCGGCGAAGCGGCCCTGCGGGCTGGTCACGTGGACCGGGCGGCCGCCGAACAGTGACGACTGCTCACGGGCCAGGCGAAACAGGGTGTGACCCTCAGGCACCGTCGGGCCTCCGGTGCGTGTGGTCGGAGAGCCGGAGGTCGCGGCACAACCACAGCAACGACGTCGGCACCCGCGGAGCGTAGGCGGGGCGCCAGGTGTCCGCAGCTCAGCGGTCGGCGGTCTCCAGGCCGAAGTGCGGCCGGTCCTCGGCTGCCACGAGATCCATGTGCTCGGGATGCTGCTGGATGTAGTGCCGGATGAAGGAGCAGTAGGGGAGCACGGTCAGACCGCGCTCACGGGCGGCCGCGAGGACGCCGGCCACCAGCGCCGTCCCGATGCCCTGGCCACCGACGGAGGGGTCCACCTCGGTGTGCGGCAGGGTCATCGTCGTGCCGTCGACGTGATAGCTGGCCAGCCCGACGACGCGGTCGTCGACCCGGACCTCGAAGCGTCCCCTCTCGGGGACGTCCACCACCTTCGTGTCCATGCTTCCTCGCCCTTCCGTCCCCCCGGCGCCGTTGCCGGAGCCTGACGTGTACCCGGAACCGTAGTCCGGTATCGCGTCTGTGCGGTTCACCTATTGGTGACGAGTCGGGGGCGGCGGCTGTTCCCGGACGAACAGATAGTCTCTGCGCAGCAGCCGTCGGCAGGCGTGTCGACGCGCGACGGGGCCCCGTAGCTCAGGGGATAGAGCAACGGTTTCCTAAACCGTGTGCCGCAGGTTCGAATCCTGCCGGGGCCACCGAAGAACGTGCAGGTCGGCGACTCGTCTCATGGCTCAGTGCAGGCGTCGCACCGACGCCAATCCGCCTTCAGTCCGCAACCAGTCCGCACGAGCGGCATCCATGCGATCTGCGACGGCGTCCAGCTCGTCGCCGAACAGGTGGCCATACCGGTCCAGCGTCATGGCGGCCGAGGCGTGCCCGAGCATGGACTGCACACCCTTGATCGAGGCTCCTGAGGCAATGGCGAGCGACGCGGCCGTGTGACGGAGCTCGTGGGGCACAAGACCGTCCAGGCCGGCCGCGACGGCGGCTCGGTCGAAGTGCCAGCGTCGAAAGCTCTGCACACGCAGGGGCGTCTGGGCCGCTGACGGGAAGACGAGGTCGTCCGGCCCTCGATCCGCGAGCTGGACGGCCAGGTCGTCGCGCAGGAACCGCGGTATGGGCACCCATCTGCGGGCGTGGGACTTCGGGGATCCGAAGATCATGCGGCCGTTCACGTCAGTGACGGACTCGGCCACCTCGATCCTTCCGCGGAGCAGGTCCATGCGCCGCCCCCGCAGCGCGGCTGCCTCACCCCACCGCAGCCCGGTGTAGCCGAGCACCAGGACGAGCAGGCGGTGCGGCCCGCAGCGCTCCGCCAGGTCGTCGAGCTGGGCATGGGTCAGGTAGCGCCGGTCCGTGGTCGGAAGCCGGGGCAGATCGACTCCTGCCGCCGCATTGCGGGCCACTCTCCCGTCACGAACGGCCGCGTCCAGCATCGAGGTCAGCACGTGATACGCCTGCCGGGTCCTGCTGGCCGACAGGCCTTCGCTCCGCATCCCGGCGACCCACGCGACGACGTCGGAGTGCCCCACCTTCGACAGCGGCACCCGGTCCCACGTCGGCAGGACCCGGGTGGAAAGCAGGGACTGGTAGCTGGCGAGCGTCTTCGGCTTGAGGTGCGACCGGCCCGCCAGCCACGACTCGGCCCACTCCCCGACCGTGACGCGCCCAGCCTGCGGGTGGACGTAGTTGCCTCGCACCAGTGCGACGGTTTGCTCGTCGAGCCAGCGCTGCGCGTCGATCTTGCGGTCAAAAGCTCTGGTGACCTCGCGGCCGCTCGGGTCGCGGAAGTGCGGCCGGTACCGCTTGCTCGTGCCGTACAGCGCGGTCCGTTCCAGCTTCCCGGTCTCGCGATTTTCCGGTGCCAGCGATCCTGGATCGTGGCCATCGGCTTCTACCTTCCGCTGGGTCGTGTCCTGTTCACCTTGGTCCGCGGCCTCCCGATCGAATTGACGCGCGCCTTCCATGCTCGCTTCGTCCGGTACCGGGACGCGGGAGTCCGTCAGCCTCCTCGCGAGGGATGACACTTCTATCGCTCCTGCTTCGGCTTTCGCGCGCTGCGATCGCCCGGCCAGCGCGCTCGGTACCGCAGGACCGCTCGCCTGGCCTCAGCGGCACTGCTCGGGCTGTCCGGTGACCGGCCCGCGAGATCCATGGTCGACAGCGAGCTCGACGGCGTCCTCGGACAGGGGTCTTGAGGTTCATCGGCTGTCGGCCGCGTCGGAGCACTGGACATCGATCCAGCCGTGGAGGTCGGCACGGCGGTAGACGACGCGGCGGCCGAGGCGGAAGCTGCGTGGGCCGGTCCCGAGGTGTCGCCAGTACCGGAGGGTCGCTACGGGAGCGCGGAGCAGTTCGGCGGCTTCGGTGATGGTGAGCAGCTCGGGCTCGTGGCCGGAAGTGTGATCGGGCATGGCTCGCTCCGGGTGTAGTCAGTCGTGGAGGCCCTTCACAGGAGAAGGCGCCAGTTCTGGCGTCGTGGTGACCTCACAGCCAGCTTCTTCGAACTCTCTCCAGTTGTTCTCCTGTATCGACTCCCCCAGCGCGCCACCTGCCGGCGACCGGGACTCACGGTCATCTCCCGACGCCGGGGGCGTCACCAGGACGGCCGGCGGACAGCGCGCGGTACTGCGGGTGCGGGCGGGGGAGGCCTGGCGCCGGTTCGGCCGGCCGCGGGGTAGGCGATGGGCGCTGGGTTCGGGCGGCGTCCCGTCGTGCCCGCCAGCCGTCGCGTTCCTGGGCGAGCCGGCCCGGCGGCTGGCTGAGGATGGCCGGCTCGCCCGTGAGTTGCGCGATGCGCGCCTGTGCGGCGGC
>JAOPWM010000030.1 GCA_025965695.1 Blastococcus sp. | reverse complement strand
CTCGCCGCGCTCAACTTCACCGGCGGGACGACGGGCCTGCCCAAGGGCTGCGAGCACACCCAGCGGCACATGCTCTACACCGCCGCCAGCTCGCTCACCGCGATGGGCACCCCGCCGGACGACGTCTCGCTGGTGTTCCTGCCGATCTTCTGGATCGCCGGCGAGGACGCCGCGCTGCTGCTACCGCTGGTCAACGGATCGACGTGCGTGCTGATGCCCCGGTGGGACGTCGCCGCCGCACTCGACCTCATCGAAGCGCACCGGGTGACCACGCTGGTGGCGCCGGTGGACTCGTGGATCCCGCTGCTCGACCGCGCCGAGGCCGAGGGTCGGGACCTGTCGTCGCTGCGGACGCCGCTGGCCGTCTCCTTCGTGACCAAGCTCGACGCCGCGCTGCGGGAGCGGTTCACCAAGGTCACCGGCTCGCCCGGGGTACTCCGCGAGGCGGCGTTCGGGATGACCGAGACGCACACGATGGACACCTTCACCGGCGGGCTCGAGAACCGCGACCTCGCCGCTCGGCCGATCTTCTGCGGGCTGCCGGTGCCGGGTACCGACATCGTCATCGTGGACCGGGAGACCGGCGACCTGCTGCCGGTGGGCGAGGAGGGGGAGATCGCCGTCCGGTCGCCGTCGCTGCTCACCGCCTACTGGGACCGCCCGGACGCCACCGCCGACGTGCTGCAGGACGGCTGGCTGCTCACCGGCGACAGCGGTCAGCTCGACGAATCCGGCTGCCTGTCCTACCTCGGCCGGCGCAAGGAGATGCTCAAGGTCAACGGGATGAGCGTCTTCCCGACCGAGGTGGAGTTCCTGCTCGGCCGCCACCCGCGGATCGCCGGCTCCGGGGTGCTCGGCGCGCCAGACCCGAGGACAGGGGAGCGGACGGTCGCCTTCGTGATGCTCACGCCCGGGGCGACCGACACGGCGGACGACGTTGCCGCCTGGTGCCGGGAGAACATGGCGTCCTACAAGGTGCCCGAGGTGCGGTTGGTCGACAGCCTGCCGCTGACCGCCACGGGCAAGGTGGTCAAGCGCGAGCTCGCCGACCGGCTGGACCTGCCCCGCTGAGCGGCTCTCTCACAACCACGCCTCGATCTCATCGAGCTGCTCGTGGGTGAGCCCGGCGAACAGCTCCGGGGCGACGACCAGCACGTGCGGACGGGCGGCCAGCCATTCGCCGGTGTCGGCGGCCTGTGCGGCCAGGTCGTCGTCGATCCACACGATGCGCCGGTCGGGTTCCGCTTCGGCGACCTCGCGGGCGGCGGCCAGCTTCCACCAGCCCGATCCGCCGCCGAGCGGCCCCAGGAAACCGGTCGGCGCCGCGTCGGCCCGGCCGTGGGTCTTCAGCCCCCGCGGCAGCCCCATCGGCTCGGCCAGCAACCGATCGGCGTTCGTGGTCCAGGTGGTGAGCCAGTGGATCTCCACCCGGCCGGACTCGTGCAGGTCACGCAGGCGCGCGGTGATCGTCGGGTCCCACGACAGCACGAACCCGTTGAACATGCCCCGTCTCCATCCCTCGGGCAGGTCCACGCGTGGCACGTTCAGCACGCCGTCGACGTCCAGCAGCAAGATCGGGACGTCGCTGTTGGGCGGCATGCGAGTCCCTCCAAGGCGCGGCGCTAGGCCAGTGTGCAGCTGACCTCGAGCTTCCGATCCCGCGCCTCCGTCTTCAACCGGTAGCTCGCGGCCGATGGTGAGCGCCCGGAGTGACGCGGGAGTGCGGGTGACATTCGAGGTAGAAACGCCTGCTTGCCTCCGTAGCAGGCGTCCCGAGGGTGCGAGGCTGCGCAGTGTCGGATCGGCGAGCGAACGGGGAGTCGTGTGACGGCGCGCAGGTATCCGGACGAGCCTGTGTACGGGTCTCCCGCGGAGCAGTTGTTCGTCGAGGCGCTGCAGGAGAACCTGCCCGACGACGCCGTCCTCTTCTGTGGTCAGCGGTTCAGCGACCGCAGGCAGGACCGCGAGGCCGACGTCATCGTCGCCTGGCCGGGCATCGGCATCGCCGTCGTCGAGGTCAAGGGCGGCAGCGTCTCGCTGCGCGAGGGGGAGTGGCACCAGGTCGGCGGGGGCCTGGACAAGGTGATCCACCCGGTCGATCAGGCGCGCACCTGCAAGTACCTGCTCCGCGACTACCTCGACCGGCATCCCCGCTGGACGGCAGGAAACCCACGCCTCGTGCACCTCGTCGCGCTCCCGGCCACCACCCTGCCGCCGGATTTCCTCGTGCCCGACCTGCCGCGATGGATGGTCCTCGACAAGACCGACGTCCCGCATGCCGCGTCCCGCATCGAGGACGCATTGCGCAGGGTCGTCGACCAGCCGGACCCGCCCCTGCCCCAGGACGTCGACGACCTCGTCGACTGCCTCGCGGGTACGGCCATCCCGCAGCAGGACCTGCTGGCCGACCTCGCCGAGCGCGAGGCTGCCTGCGACTTGTTGACGCGCGACCAGGCCGACGTCCTCGACAGGCTCGTCTACCTCCCGCGTGTGGAGGTCCGCGGCGGCGCGGGTTCCGGCAAGACGTGGCTCGCCGTCGAGAAGGCCCGGCGCCTCGCCGATGAGGGCAAACGGGTCGCCCTGATGTGCTACTCCCGTGGCCTCGCCGAGTTCCTCGTCCGGCGGGTCGGCACGCTGCGGCGCCGCGAGCGTCCGGCTTACGTGGGCACGTTCCACAACCTCGGGATCGGCTGGGGCGTCCCGCCGGGTTCGGACGACGACAGCGCGTACTGGGAGGAGTTCCTGCCGACGCAGATGGAGTCGATCGCCCGGGCACTGCCCGAGGGGGAACGATTCGACGCGATCGTCATCGACGAGGCCCAGGACTTCGCCGAGAGCTGGTGGTCGGCTGTGCTCGCGTCGCTGCGCGACCCGGAGAACGGCTGCCTCTACGTCTTCGCCGACGAGGGCCAGCGTGTCTTCGCCCGCCAAGGCCGGCCGACCCTGGACCTGGTCCCGATCCCGCTCGACGAGAACCTGCGGAACACCAAGCAGATCGCCGGCACCTTCTCCAGCCTGGCGCCGTCGCAGATGCGGATCCGCGGTCAGAGCGGTGTGCCCGTCCGGTTCGTGCCTTGTGCGACCGAGGACGCCGTCGAGGTCGCGGACGACGAAGCGGTTGCCTTGCTGGAGGGCGGATGGCCCAACGAGGCCGTCGCTCTGCTGACGACCGGCAGCCGGCACCCGGTCCAGGCCGAGCGTCAGATGGCCGGCCAGGACGTCTACTGGTCGTCGTTCTGGGACGACGAGGACCTCTTCTACGGGCACGTCCTCGGGTTCAAGGGGCTGGAGCGGCCCGCCGTCGTCCTGGCCGTCAACGGCTTCCGCGACGAGGCGCGCGCCCGCGAGATGCTCTACGTCGGCCTCTCCCGTGCCCGCGACCTGCTCGTCGTCTGCGGCGACGTGGAGCTGATCCGGCGGGTGGGCGGCGAGGCGGTGGCCCGGCGGCTCACCGCCGGCCAGACGGAGCCGCACGCGTGACCGCTGGGCCCATCCATCCGGCCGACGTGAGGTTCACGCCGACGCGCACGTTGCTGCGTCTCTACGCGGCACGCTCGGCCGGGCCGAAGCCGTCGACGTGACCTGTCGCCTGCAGGCAGCCCACGACTCCCTGGACGAACACCCCGAAGGAGCCGCGTCATGACCCAGGTCGACATCACTTTCGTTGTTTTCTGACAACGCCGTCACCCGCCGGGAGCGGC
>JAOPWM010000021.1 GCA_025965695.1 Blastococcus sp. | reverse complement strand
GCCGCGGTCCGGGGAGCGGCCCGGCGAAGGGCTCGCCCAGGCCCAAGGGCAAGGGGCCCCGCTCCAAGAAGCAGCGTCGTCGCCGTTGGCTGACGATCACCGGCGGCACCATGGCCGGCCTGCTGGTGCTCCTCGGCGTCTTCGTCGGCGTGGTCTACGCCAGCACCGACGTACCCAGCCCGGACTCGATCACCACCGCGCAGACGACCCGCGTCTACTACTCCGACGGCACGACGGAGATGGCTCGACTCGGCGACGAGAACCGGACCAACGTGCCCCTGGCCCAGATCTCCGATCCCGCGCGCAAGGCCGTGCTGGCTGCGGAGAACCGGAGCTTCTACACCGACCCGGGCATCTCGTTCACCGGCATCGTCCGGGCGGCGTGGAACAACGTGACCGGGGGATCCACCCAGGGCGGCTCGACGATCACCCAGCAGTACGTGAAGAACGCGATCCTGCAGAACTCCCAGCAGACCTTCACGCGCAAGTTCCAGGAGCTCTTCCTGGCGATCAAGCTGGACAACAACTATTCGAAGGATCAGATCCTCGAGAACTACCTGAACACCATCTACTACGGCCGCGGGGCCTATGGCATGGAGTCGGCGGCGAACACGTACTTCGGCGTCCCGGCCGCGCAGCTGACCGCGCAGCAGGGCGCCGTCCTGGCAGTCCTGATCCGCAGCCCATCGCACTACGACCCCGAGGTGAGTCCCCAGGAGGCGAAGGACCGCTGGGGCCAGGTGCTCGACGGGATGGTCCAGGAGGGCTGGCTGAGCCAGGCCGACCGCGACGCCTCGGTCTATCCCCCGGTGTTGCCGCCGACCGGCTCGTCCCTCGGTATCCCTCAGGGGCCCGAAGGCCTGATCGTGCAGCGCGCCGTGGCCGAACTGGAGGGCAAGGGGTACTCCGAGCAGCAGATCCGCGCCGGGGGCCTGAGAATCGTCACCACGGTGGACAAGGCTGCCCAGGACGCGGCGGTCACTGCCGTGAACGACGTGATGGACGGCGAGAACACGGACTTCCTGCGCGAGGCACTGGTAGCAGTGGACCCCCGGACCGGAGCGGTGGTCGCGTACTACGGCGGCAAGTCCGGCACCGACTACGACTACGCGCAGGCCCCTCGTCAGCCGGGTTCGTCGGTGAAGCCCTACGTGCTGGCGACCGGACTGGCGCAGGGCGTCGGCGTCACGGCGCGGCGCGATGGCAGTTCGCCGCAGACGTTCCCGGACCGCCCGCCGAACAAGCCGGTGCGCAACTCCGGCGGTGCCTCGTGCCCGGCCTGCACCTTGCAGGAGGCCATCACCCGATCGCTGAACACGACCTTCTATGGGCTGACCTACGAGTTGGGGCCGAAGAACGTCCGCGACACCATGCTCAAGGCGACCGGGCTCCCGGAGACCTGGGCCGGCGGCAACCTGAAGGGCAAGACGACGCTGGCCGACCCGGAGACTGGCGGCACGGACTCCGGCCTCGGCATCGGGCAGTACGAGATGCGCCCGATCGACCAGGCGGTCGGCTTCGCGACCTTCGCCGCCGGTGGCGTCCGACACGACCCCTACTTCGTCGCGAAGGTCACCGACACCTCGGGCAACGTCCTCCTGGAGAACGGTGGCAGCCAGGGCGAGCAGGTGATCGCCTCCGACGTCGCCAACGACGTGACCTTTGCGATCAAGGGCGTCGCCCAGTACTCCAAGCGTGGACTGGACGGCGGCCGCCAGGTGGCGAGCAAGACCGGGACGGTGGGGACCACCGACCAGGACAACTCCGACGCCTGGATGGTCGGTTACACCCCCTCGATCTCGGTCGCCGTCTGGATGGGGTCGGACAGCAACAAGCCCATCGTGAATGCCCAGAACAAGATCATTTACGGGTCCGGGCTGCCGGGGGCGATCTGGCAGCGGTTCATGAACGCCGTCCTCGACGGGACGCCCAAGGAGAACCTGCCCGACAAGGCGCTGATCCAGGGCGACACCGGCAAGGGCGTGCCCGAGCCGGCCCCCGAGCGCACGACGGATACCTCGACGACGGCGCCGTCGGCGCCGGCCGGCACGAGCTCGCCGGCTCCCCCCACGGAGGTGGTCCCGACCATCCCGGTCAACCCCGGTGGGGTCGGCAACCCGGGCGGCGGTGGCAACCCGGGCGGTGGTGCAAATCCGGGCGGAGGTGCCAATCCGGGCGGCAACGGCCAGCCGGCAAACGGTGTTCCGCCGCTCAACCCGGCGGATTCCGCGAGCGGCTGACGCCGAATCCAGCACACTGAGCACGTGAGCAGCACACCTTCGGGCCCGTCCGCACCAGTGGACGGGCCCGCGGTGTCTGCGGGGCCCGTCAGCCGACCGGCCGACCCCCCACCGCCCGACCGGGTCATCCCCTCCTGGACCGACCGGGTCGTGGCGCAAGCGAGCGAGGCAGTCGGCGGCCCATGGGGGCGGCACGCCGTGACCGGCCGGGCCCTGTTCTGGACACCGCTGCGGGTCTGCCTGCTGTTCACCACATTCGTGCTGGCACTCGCCTGGATCAAGCAGGCGCCCTGCTCGGACGGCAACTGGACGGGCTGGGTGCAGTACACGCACTTCTGCTACTCCGACACCGTCCCGCTCTTCGGCCTGCACCACCTCGACACCGGCGCGTTGCCCTACCTGGACTCCGCCGTCGAGTACCCGGTGCTCACCGGCGGCTTCATGGCGCTGGCCGCCGCCATCGCCCGGGTCTACGACGGCGCGGCCTCCACGTGGGGCCTGCTGCCCCACGTCCCCCCGGTCGAGAGCTATTACGTGGTCACCTGCCTGCTGCTGTCGCTGTGCGCGCTGCTGACGACGCGAGCGGTCCTCGGCCTCTCCGGCCGCCGGCCCTGGGACGCGGCCATGGTGGGTCTGTCCCCCCTGTTGTTCGTGCAGGCCTTCACCAACTGGGACCTCTTCGCGGTCGCCCTGGCGATGCTCGGGCTGTGGGCGTGGGCGCGGCAGCGGCCGGTCCTCGCCGGCGTGCTGCTCGGGCTGGGCGTCGCCGCGAAGCTCTATCCGATCCTGCTGCTCGGCGCGCTCTTCCTGCTCTGCCTGCGCGCCGGCCGGCTCCGTACCTGGCTGCGGACGGGGGTGGCGGCGGGCGTGGCCTGGCTTGCGGTGAACGTCCCGCTGGCCGTGCTTGCGCCGGGGAACTGGAGCCGCTTCTTCCGGCTCAACAGCAGCCGGCCGGCCGACCCGGACACCATCTGGAACCTGGTGCTGCACGCGACCCACCAGCGGGCGTTCGACGGCCCGCTCGCCAAGGGCCAGTCCCCCACCGTGCTCAACGCCGTCATCGCGGTCGCGCTGCTGCTCCTCGTCGTCGCCGCCGCCTGGCTGACGTTGGCCGCACCGGTCCGGCCGCGAGTGGCCCAGTTGGCGTTCCTGCTCGTCGCCGGCTTCCTGATCCTCAACAAGGTGTGGAGCCCGCAGTACTCGCTGTGGCTCCTGCCCCTGGCGGTGCTGGCCCGGCCACGCTGGCGGTCGCTGCTGCTCTGGCAGGCCACCGAGGCGTTGCTGTGGGTGCCCCGGATGCTCTGGTACCTCGGCCTCCACAACCGCGGAGTCGGTATCGAATGGTTCTTCTTCGCGGTGGTGCTCCGCGACGTCGCCGTCATTGCGCTCATGGGCCTGGTCGTCCGGGACGTCCTGCGCCCCGACGACGACGTCGTCCGGACGACCTGGCCCGGCGTCGACGACCCGGCCGGAGGCGTTATCGACGGCGCCCGGGACATGGTGACGCTGACACTGCGACGCTCCGCGCCGCACCGCGCCCAGGAGCCGTCCCGGACCTGAGCTGAGGCCCACCGTCTCGCCTGCGCGAACCCCTCCGGGCCCACTCGGCGTGAACCCCTCAGCCGAGAGCGGCCCTGAGGATTGCGATCTCCTCCGCGTGGCTCGCGGCGTCGCCCGGTGTCTCGAGGACGAGGGGGCAGTCCGCGGCGCGGGCGACCTCGACCAGTAGCTCCATCGGGATCTCGCCGTCGGTGAGCGGGGCGTGCCGGTCGCGGCTGGATCCGGCAGCGTCACGGCTGTTGTTGAGGTGGACCAGGTCGACCCGGCCGGTGATCGCGCGGACGTCGTCGACCGCAGTCCCGAGGTCCCAGCCCGCGGCCCAGGCGTGGCAGGTGTCGAGCACGAAGCCCGCACCGAACTCGCCCACCGCATCCCAGAGCCGGGCGATGGCGTCCAGGTCCCGCGCCATGGCGTTACCGCCGCCGGCGGTGTTCTCGATCAGCAGCGGGACGGGAAACCCGCCGTCCTCGGCCTGGCGGGCGAACGTCTTCCGCCAGTTGTCCGTGCCCACCGCGGGGTCGTCCTTGGCCAGCACATGCCCTCCGTGCACCACCATGCCCACCGCCCCGATGGCCGCCGCGGCCGTGGCGTGCGCGGCGAGGAGCTTGCGGCTGGGGATGCGGATCCGGTTGTTCGTCGTCGCCACGTTCAGGACGTACGGCGCGTGCACCACGACCATGACGTCGCCGGCAAGAAGGTCCGCGGCGTCCGGCCGGGGTACGGGGGCCGTCCAGCCCTGCGGATCGGCGAGGAACACCTGCACGCCGTCGGAATCCATCTCCGCCGCACGGGCCAGTGGACCGCCGTCGTCGAGCTCGTTGTCGTCGGTCAGTCCGGGGCCTATGTGTACGCCGATCGGGTGTATCGCCACGCTCGACGACCCTAGTTCGGTCGCCGTTCGAGGTTTACCCGTATCGCTGGCGTCACATCATCGTTCTCACAGCGTGACGGGGGTTACTCCCCAGTAGGGGAACCAGTGACGTCGACGTGGAGGTAGAGCAGAAGATGGCAACCGGTCGGATCCGTCGAAGTGCGCGGCGGGGACTCACCGTCGCGGTCCTCGGCTGGTTGGGAGTGGCGGCCTTCGCAGTCTTCATGGCGCCGAGTGCGAGCGCCGACCCCCAGGTCACCGTCCCCATCCGCGACCTCACCGTGCCCACCGTCTACGTGGACGCCGGTGGCACCGTCACCTTCGTCAACGAGATCCAGGACAAGACGGTCCAGATCGGCGGGGGTGGGTTGCTGCCGACGCTGACCAGCGTGACCGCCAAGACCCAGGTCAGCCTGACACTCCCGTCGGGCACCAAGCCGCTGGCTCCCGGCGCCCAGGTGGCCGAGAAATTCGCGTCGTCCTGCCTGAAGTGCATGGTGACCTTCACCTACACGCTGCAGAGCAACGCCTCCCTCACCCAGCCGCTGACCGACGCGGCGCTCGGCCTGCTCCCGCCGCTGCCCGCGCCGACCGTGTTCGTCGTGAACACCCTCGTGGCGCTGCCGAACCTGCAGGGCGTCAACGTCCCGCAGCTGCCGCCGGTGACCATCCCCAACCTGCCGGGCGTTCCGGGCGGTACGACGCCGCCGGTCGGGGGCGTCACCCAGCCCGGTGCCGTGGGCCAGCCTCCGGCGGCCGGTGGACCGGCTCCGATCGAGGGCGCCCCGGGCGACCAGTACACGTACAACACCGGCGCCGGTGCGCCGCAGCTGTCGCCGGCCGACATCGTGGCCGCCTCCGCGTTCGACCCGTCGCGCTACTACGTGCCGGGCCGCAGCCTCGGTGGTCCCGACCGCAGCGGCAGCAGCGCCACCGGCTCGGGTGGGGTCGCCGGCAGCTACGACGGCGCCTCCGTGCCGGTGTTCGGCCAGCTTGCCGGCTTGGACGGCGCCGCCCTGGACGACCAGGCCGCCCAGGAGACCGCCTCCTCGTCGACGGCGTCGCAGACGCTGCCTGCAGCCGCACTGGCGGCCGTCGTCGCGCTCGCCGCGGTCACCGCGGCGCTGGTCCGCACCCACCAGGCCTCGCGCACCTCGCGCTGAGAAAGGACCCGCTTCCGCATCCCCTCGCACGCCCGGGGGTTGCCCCGGAGGGGGCCGCTCAGGCGCGTGGCGGTGCGGCTCCCCGTGGACAGCGCGGGAAGTGCCCGGCTGGACGCTGGTAACCTTGTTCTGCGCGTTCTGGCACCTGCCGGGGCGCGCAACGCATGCACGACCCTCCTGCTGCAGATGCTCTGCAGCCGCCAAGACCAGAGGAGGTGGGGTTCTCCGTGCGGAATTACGAACTGATGGTCATCCTCGACCCCGAACTCGAGGAGCGCACGATCGCGCCCTCGCTCGACCGGTTCCTGACCGTCGTCACCAACTCCGGTGGCACCGTCAAGACCGAGATCTGGGGCAAGCGCCGTCTCGCCTACGAGATCAAGAAGCAGGTCGAGGGGATCTACGCGATCGTCACGATCGAGTCCGAGCCCGCGGCTGTCGCCGAGCTCGACCGTCAGCTGAACCTCAACGAGTCGGTGCTCCGTACGAAGCTGATGCGGCCCGAGGCTCACTGACCATGGCCGGCGAAACCGTCATCACCGTCATCGGCAACCTGAC
>JAOPWM010000020.1 GCA_025965695.1 Blastococcus sp. | reverse complement strand
CATGGCGACCACCGAACCCGCGAAGCACGACCTCGACAGCTGGCGGCGACTGCTCTCGCAGGACACGAAGGGCACCGTCCCCGCCGCGCAGTAACCCGCCCGGCTGCCTAGCGTCGGCGGGGTGGAGCACTGGGACGTCGTCGTCGTGGGAGGCGGGCCGGCCGGTGCTGCCTGCGCCGCGGCCGCCCGCCGCGCCGACCCCACCGCCCGGGTGCTCGTGCTCGACCGGGCCGGCTTCCCCCGCGACAAGGTCTGCGGCGACGGCATCGCACCCGAGGCGCTCGACGTCCTCGCCGGGCTGAGCCTCGACCCGGTCGCGCTCACCGCCGGATTCCCCACGGTGCCGCGGCTGCGGCTGCGCTCCCCGGGCGGCACCACGGTGGAGCGGGCGATGCACCGGCCGGCCGCCGTCGTCCCCCGTGCGGTCTTCGACGACCGGTTGCTCACCGCCGCGCTCGCCTCGGGCGCCGAGCTGCGCCGGCACGTCGTCCGCCGGGTGGCGGTTCACCCGGAGCACGTCGAGGTGGACGGTTCCTTCACGGCCGGGGTCGTCGTCGGGGCCGACGGCGCGGAGTCCGTCGTCCGCCGGGCCCTGCGCATCGGGCCGAACCGGGACGACCGGCTGGCCATCGCGATCCGCGGCTACGCCCCGGAACCACCCGGTATGGACGGCGTCCAGGTGATCCTCACGACCGAGCAGCGCTGGCCCGCCTACGCCTGGTCCTTCCCGCTCGGCGACGGGCGGGCCAACGTGGGCTACGGCGAACTGGTCTCTGGCGGCGTCAACCGCGCGGGACTGCTGGCGGGGCTGCAACGGCTGCTGCCCGGTGTCGAGGCGGCCGAGCTGAAGGCCCACCGGCTGCCGCTGTCGACCGGACGGCCGCGGCAACCCGACGGGCGGGTGCTGCTGGCCGGGGACGCCGCGTCGTTGATCAACCCGTTGACCGGGGAGGGCATCTTCTACGCGGTCGTCTCGGGTGCGCTCGCCGGTGCGGCCGCGGTGCGCGGCGCGGACGCGGGTGCCGCCTACCGCCGAGCGCTGCGGGGGCGCCTCGGCCGGCATCTCCGGCACTCGTCGACGGCGTCGTGGGCCAGCCGCTGGCCGACGGTCATGGATGCCGTCCTCCGCGCCGCCGCCCAGGACCAGCGGGTGTTCGACGACGTCATCGACCTGGGTCTGGCCGACGGCCGGCTCACCGGCCGTACCCTGGTGGCAGCGGCCCGCCGCCTCCCCTGACGGACTTTCGGCGCCGAAAGTCCGTCGACGTACCCCGAGCAGGGGCATGTTCAGCGTGGTCCTGGCGTTACCCCCCGTAGGGTCCGCGACAACTCGCGTCGACCCGCGCCGACTTATCTGACTATCGAAGGCTTGTTCCGACCCGTGAGTGATTCCCCGCAGTACCCCACCCGGCGCCGTGAGCGCGCCACCGCGCGCGATGGCCGGGCCCGCGACGACGATCGCGCCGCCGCCCGTATCGAGCGCCTCGCCCAGCAGAGCTGGGTCGATGGCGCCGAGCCCGAGCTCCCGGTGCGAACCATCCGCCCCGAGCAGGTCGTCTTCCACCTCGGGCCGACCAACTCCGGCAAGACCTACGACTCCCTCCTTGCGCTCGCCAAGAACGGCCGCGGGGTCTACGCCGCGCCGCTGCGGCAGCTGGCGCACGAGGCCTACGAGCGACTCTCCGCGCAACTCCCCTCCGGCACCGTCGGGCTCTCCACCGGCGAGGAGGAGATCAACCCCGACTCCCCGATCGTCTGCTGCACCGTCGAGAAGGCGCCCATGCGCGGCGATCTCCTGGTGCTCGACGAGTCGCACTGGGTCGCCGACCCCGACCGCGGCCACCACTGGGCGCGCCTGGTGCTGACCGGCGAGTACCGGGAGATGCACCTGATCGCCGCCGCCGAGGCCTACCTGCTGCTCAAGCCGCTGGTCGCCGACACCAAGAAGCTGACGGTCGTCAACCACAAGCGGCTCTCGCGCCTCGACGTGCTGCGTGCACCGGTCCGTGCGGAGGGGGTGCGGCCGCAGACGCTGGTCGTCGCCTTCTCCCGCAAGGCCGTCTACGCCGTCGCCGCGGCCCTCGACCCGCACCGCCCGGGCAAGGTCGGCGTCCTCTACGGAGCCCTCCCGCCGGCCACCCGGCGCAGCGTGATCGAACGGTTCACCACCGGTGAGCTGGAGGTCCTGGTCACCACCGACGTCATCGGCCACGGAATCAACGTGCCCGCAACGACGGTGCTGTTCGCCGAGACCACCAAGTTCGACGGCGTCGAGCGCCGACCGCTCCGCACCTGGGAGACCGCCCAGATCGCCGGTCGCGCCGGGCGCTACGGGCTGACCGGGCACGGCCAGGCCGGCGTCCTCGCCGGGGTCACCGGGCTCAAGCCGGACGCCGGACTGCTCGTGGCCGGCGCCGAGGTCGCCCGCGGCGACGCGATGAGCGACCTCCCCAAGCGCGCGCCCCGTCTGCGCCCCGAGCTCGACGACTTGGGCGCCTTCGAGCCGGTCGACCTCCCCGAGGCCCTCACCCGGTGGATGGCCTGGGCCCGTGCGGCCACCCGCGACCAGGCCATGACCGCCGACGACGTCACCAGCCTGATCGTGCGGGTGCACGCGCTGCTGCCCCTGCTCAAGGGTCCGCTCGGTGCCGCCGGTGACCTCTGGACGGTGTGGCGGCTGATCAACCTGCCGATCGACTACAACCCCCCGCGCCGCACCCGCTGGCTCGCCCTCGCGAAGGCCGCGCTGCAGTCGGCGGTCGGGCTGCCGGTCCTGCCCGAGACGGTGCTGGAGCCGATGCCGACCAAGGGCACCGTCGAGGACTACGAGCAGGCCGCCGCCGCGGCCCGCGACGCCCAGACGCTGCTCCGCTCGTTCCCCGACGTCGCCGGTCTGACCAGCGAGGACGCCGCGCTGGTGGAGGACGCCTGCGCCACGCGGATCACCGAGCTTTTGCCCGACGCGATCACGCTGTCCGCGTCCGGGCGCTGCGAGGAGTGCGGCACCGCGATCGCCCCCTGGTTCAGCACCTGCCGCGACTGCTCGGCCCGCGCCGCCAAGCGACTGGCCGCCCACGACGTGCACCGCGACGGGCACCCGGGCGAGTCCCACCGCCGGCACCAGCGACCCGCGGCGGCCGCCGGCGGCCGTCCGTCACGCACCGACGGCCGCTCGGCCGGCGCCGACAGTCGTTCCTCCGGCATCGACGGCCGTTCCTCCGGCACCGACTCCGGACGACGCGGCCGGCCCGCCGACGCCGCCCGCGGTACTGGACGGGCCACCGGCGGACGGCGCGGCAGGCCCTCCCGCCCCCGCTGACGGACTTTCGGCGCCGAAAGTCCGGGGAGCCCCACGGACTTTCGGCGCCGAAAGTCCGTATCGGGGAGTGTTCGCCCCAGCGTCGCGCCGCAGCCATTCCCCCGTAACCGCCACCCCCGACGCTGACGCCGTGACCGTCGCTCTGCAGTCCCTTCCCAGCGTCCCTACCGCGCTCCGGCGCCGGCGCCGCCTCCGGCTGGCCCGCACCGTGGTCGGCCACTCCGTTCGCGCCCGACTCCTGCCCTCCGGCGAGCGCCGCCGCAAGCGCCTGCAGGTCTGCGGCGCCGCCGACACCCTCACCGCACTCGGCGTCCGCGTCCAGGTGTTCCCCCCGGCGACCCCCTGGCCGCGCACGGGCCGGTTGGTGACCAGCGACCACGTCGGCCGGCTCGGCGACCTCGCGGTCTCGACGGCGTTCCGCGGCCCGACGGACGGCGGCGACGTGATCTGCCCCGTCGCCGTCCGCTACCGGGTCGCGGGCCGGCCCGGCTACCTGGCCGCGCACGAGGTGCCCTGGCGCACCGCGGCGATCGTCGCCATGCACGAACTGGTCGTCGAGGTGCGCTGCCTCCCCGCTGTCCACGACTCCGTCGCGGGCTGAGCAGAACCCGCACGGACGACCTCCCCACGGCACCCGACCCGCTGGCACCCGACCCGCTGGCGTCCTGCCCGCGACGACCGGGCCCACGGAGGAGGAACCGATGGCAGAGGCGAGCTGGCCGGCCGACCCGACCGGGTGCACGAGCTGCGTTACTGGAAACGGCAGCAGCTGGACCGAACACGTGTCGGACCAGGGGACGACGGGCCAGGACCCGTTGACCACCGAGCTGCCACCACCGGCCGACGCCTACCCGCCGCCGCCCGCGCTCCCACCGGCCGCCGCCCGCGCCCCCACCGGCCGCGGCCTCGGCCCCACCCCAGGCTTCCAGCGGCAAGTCCAGCTGGAAGGACCGCCTCAAGCAGGTCGCCGACCAGGGCAAGCAGGAGTTGCCGAGCAGCAGTCCAAGCGCACCGAACAGTGGGCCAACGACCCCAGCACGCGAGTGGTTCGGGGAGAGCAAGGACGCCGCCACGAGGATCGAGAGCGGTCTGCTGGGCACCCGCACCAAGAGCGTGCCGCTGTGGTCGCTCAAGGACATGGACGAGCGGCCAGGTCGTGCTCGACAACATCGAGAGCCCGTACGCCGTCCTCGACGTCCGCTCTCCGCTGATCAGCGAGGCCCGGTCGAAGAAGACGATCGAGCGGCAGTCCCAGTACCTGCACGTGAACCCCGGTACGGCCGGGGCGCCCCCGGCACCTGCGGCTCCCCCGGCGCCGGCCGAGCCCCAGCTCGACCTGGCCGACCAGTTGCGCAAGCCGGCCGACCTCCGCCACGCCGGGATCCTGACGGAGGACGAGTTCGCCGCGCAGAAGGCCAAGCTGCTCGCCCGAGCGGTGGGGACGGCGGAGTCGCCGTCCCTACCGTCCGGCTCAGAGCTCCGGCTTGAGCTGCACCTTCACGACGCCGTCCTCCTTCTTCTGGAACGTGCGGTACATCTCCGGCGCCTCCGACAGCGGCACCCGGTGGGTGGCGAACGTGTCGCAGCCGAGCGGGTCGCCGTCGGTGAGCAGCGGCATGATGTCCGGGATCCAGCGCTTGATGTTGCACTGACCCATGCGCAGCTGGATCTGCTTGTCGAACAAGGTGAGCATCGGGATCGGGTCGGCCGCGCCGCCGTAGACGCCCGACAGCGAGATGGTGCCGCCGCGCCGCACGATGTCGATCGCGGAGTACAGCGCGTTGAGCCGGTCGACGCCCGCGGTCTCCATGATCGGTGCCGCGATCGCCCTCGGCAGCAGGCCGGCCAGCTTCTGGACGAACGTCGTGGCGGGCGACCCGTGCGCCTCCATGCCGACGGCGTCCAGCACCGAGTCCGGCCCGCGGCCGCCCGTCATGTCGCGGATCGCGTCGCCCAGGTCCTTCTCGTGCTCGTTCAGGTCGACGACCTCGACGCCGCGGGCCCGCGCCCGCTCCAGCCGCTCGGGCACCAGGTCCACACCGATCACCCGGTAACCCTTGTGCATGGCGATCCGGCAGGCGAAGTCACCGATCGGGCCCAGGCCCAGGACGACGAGCGTCCCGCCTTCGGGCACGTCCGCGTATTCCACGCCCTGCCAGGCGGTGGGGAGGATGTCGGACAGGTAGGCGAACCGGTCGTCCGCGGGCCCCTCCGGCAACGTGATGTGGGTGAACTGCGCCTGGGGTACGCGCAGGTACTCCGCCTGGCCGCCGGGCACCTCGCCGTAGAGCTTGGAAAAGCCGAACAGCGCCGCTCCCATCCCCTGGTCGCGCACCTGGGTGGTCTCGCACTGCGTGTACAGCTGCTGGTTGCACATCCAGCAGTGCCCGCAGGAGATCTGGAAGGGAATCGAGACGCGGTCGCCGACCTTGAGGTCACCGCACTCCGCGCCGACCTCCACGACCTGGCCCATGTTCTCGTGGCCGAGGATGTTGCCGACGCCCATGAACGGCGCCAGCGGCTCGTACAGGTGCAGGTCCGAACCGCAGATGTTGCTCGTCGTGACCCGGATGACCGCGTCGGTGGGCTCCTGCACGAACGGGTCGGGGACCTCCTCGACACGTACGTCCCGCTGCCCGTGCCAGGTCACTGCCTTCATGAAATGCCGCCTTCACCTCGACTGATGGTGAAGTCGACCTGCCCGGCGCACCGTGGAAAGAAACTGTTTGGACCGCAATGGCCGGGCGCGCTCCCGTCGATCTGCTCCGGTCCGAGGAGCTGCTGAGCAGGGTGCGCCCGGGATCGCGCTGCAGCCGGCCGCCACCGCCAGGAGCCGGTGACCGGTCAGGTCGTCGTCGCGACTGCGGTCAGCGCAGGGCTGTCACCAGCGAAGTGCCCGTCGCGCCGAAGGGCTCGAGCAGGAAGCCCAGGTTCCACAGGATCTCGGCGACGGCGGCGTTCATCGACTCCTGAACGGTGTCGGTGGCCGCGGCGCCCCGCAGGTCGTGAAGGCTCATCCGGTCGTGGGCGCGCCAGCTGACCAGGACCCCGCCGGAGGCGGCCTCGGGCATCAGGCAGACCCCACCGGCCGGGTCTCCCTGCGATGCATCGTGCAGTGGCAGGCCCGCCTCGACCAGCGCGGCGGCGACCTCCACCACCAGCGTCGTCAACGGGTCGGTGTCCGACAGCAGGGCGTCCCAGTCACGGGGCAGCCGGTCCAACTGGTCTCCGAGCTCGCCGAGGAACGTCCGCTCCTCCGGCGACGGCCGCGGCGTCACGTCACCGTCGGGCCGCCGGATGCCGTGGACGGAGACCGCCGGCAGGCCATCGGCCAGCGCGGCCCAGTCGGCGTCGACGCGGTCGGTGAACGGTCCGGCGAGCACTCGCGCCGAGTCGTCGACCAGCCACCAGAAGGGTCCGTCGGTGGCTGCCGCCGGAGACGGGCGGACGGCGAGGTCGACCGCCTGGGGCCGCGTCCGGGTGCCCGTGTCACCGATCGGCCGCCGACCGCCTCGGCTGCCGGCGGGGTGGCTGCGGCGGGCGTGCGCGCCCGCACGCTGCCGCTCGCGTGCGCCGTTGTGCTCGAACTCGTAGCGGGCCGTCGAACTGGCGCCCAGAGCGACCACCAGGCAGGTCAGCACGACGAAGCCCAGCACCACTACCGCCGGCCATGCCAGCGTCGCCCCCATGGTCACGCGTGGACTCCTCAGCACCATCGCCGCAGCGGGGAAGTGCCGCGGACAGTGCGAAAGGTATGGCTCGACGAGGGCGCGCCGTCGGGTCCGGACACGGCCCCGGCCGCCCCGTCACCGGATCGTTGCGACGGGCCCCGTCTGCGGTCGATGACCCGTCTCCCAGGAGGTCACCCTGTCGACAAGCGGCACGTCCACCTGGGAAAACGC
>JAOPWM010000305.1 GCA_025965695.1 Blastococcus sp. | reverse complement strand
AGCGGCTACGTCGTCGTGACGAGTCCCGTTGCTCGTAGGCACGTGCGGGCGTGAGCAGCGTCCATCCTCCGGTCGGGGTCCTTGTCGAGAAGGCCGACGAGCACCTCATCCAGGCTCCCGGCGTGCCAGGCCGGCTCGGGCTGAGCCGACAGAACCGAGTCCAACAGCGCCAGCGGCCCTCGTGGATCGAACGGGGGGCGCCCTTCGACCGCCATGTACAGGGTCACGCCCAGCGCGTACAGGTCCGATGCAGGGCCGAAGACCCCATCGATCAGCGTCTCGGGGGCCATGTAGGAGAGGCTTCCCGCCACGGCGCCGGCATGTAGACCACCCCACGCACCGCGAGGTGAGCTCAACCCGAAGTCGGTGATCACGACCCGCCCGTCCCGGCAGACCTGGACATTGCTGGGTTTGATGTCGCGGTGGACCAGATCGGCGTCATGGATCGCTTGTAGGCCGGACAAGAGTTGCAGCGCGATCTGCGTCACCTCATCCAGCGGCAACCGCCCTCGCTCGCGGAGGATCGCCGACAACGGCTCGCCGGAGAGCGCCTCCATCACGATCCAGTCCTCGTCGTCCTCTCGCATGACGTCGTACACGCGGACGACGCCGGGATGGGTGATGCGGGCTGCGGCCCGGGCCTCCTGCAACGCGGACGGCCGATCCTCCCCGTCCCGGTCGGTGAGCTTCTTCAGTGCGACGGCCCGCTGCAGGAGGGCGTCCTCAGCAAGCCACACAGCACCCATGCCGCCGGTTCCGAGCAGCGTGCTGAGGCGGTAGCGCCCCGCGATGATCCGGTCAGCAGCGGTGGCGGCCGGGTCGACCGCCCCTCCGTTGACGCATCCCGACAGGCCGGCGGCAACCGGGTTCCAGTCCATGGTTCCGTCGACGCTGTCCCCGAGTCGGCTGCTGCCTGCCTTGATCGTGTCGGCGGTGAGCTGCCGCAGGTTCCCCGTTGTCTGAAGGCTGATGGGATTCATCGGTAGCGTCCGATTCCACTCGGGTCCTGTGGCCGATGCCCCAGATGCGTCTGCTGCGATCGCATCTCGTCCCCGGTCTCCGGCGGGGTATCGGCCCGTTCCGTACTGAGGGTCGCGTGGGACGGCGTGTGTTTCGTCGCAGCCAGCAGCCATCTCCGTTACTGGCCGACTGGCGTCCGGAGCTACCCGCCAGCCGGAATGAGCCAGACGGCTCGGTGCATACGTCTGCCGGTGTCCATGCGGCCGGGGCAGCCCGTCGCCTCTGCGCAGGCGATTCCAAGGAACTCCTTGCTGTACGTCGGAGCGATGTTCCACGCTCTGGGCCTGCACGAGCAGTTCCGTCGCACCCGCGCCCCGATTTCAAGCGCAACCTCCTGCAGGCGTTCACCGAAGGCATCGCCCCCAAGCCGGAAACCACGTTCGGCAACGTCAAGGCGGATGTCCTCGAACGCTTCGTCCCCGGTTATCGGCGCGGCAATTTCGTGGACATCATCGAGAACTCCGCCTGGCCGGAGTAGGCGTGCGAGCGCCGAGTGCATGCCGGGTCGGTGGTACGTCGACCCGGCTCGGCAAGGTCCTTCCCCGTGGCTGAGTGCTCCCGATCCGGACTCCAGACACCGGGACCGCCGGTTCCGGTGACACTTGCCGCCACCCGGATCGCATCCGTTTCCGGGCCGTGCTTTCGCAGTCTCGTCGCCCAGCCGCTCAGCGGTCTCACGGCCCTACGGGGCGACCGCGGCCGCGAGTCGATCGGCAGCGGTGTCCTCGTTCGCTGGCAGATGCTGCTTCGGTGCCAGATGCTGCGCGTCCTGTCCTCGTAGCGGCGGGCAAGCGCCTCGGCCGCGGCTCTCTGGGCGCGGTTCGTCCGCACATCGAGCTGTAGCAGCCCACTCGGAGCGACTGTGGCCTGAACGCGGGGGCCTGAACGCGGGCGTCTCGGCCGCCCTGGTCGATGTCGGCCGTCATGCCCGCACCGGTACGGCAGTCCGAGTGGGCGTGGTGCGCGCGGGGATCAGCGTGGCGAGCGCGACGGCGGCGATCGCGGCAAAGGCGATGCTGAACGCGATCCCGGTCGTCTGCAGTCCCAGGTGGGTGGCGGCGATGCCCACGCCGATCACGGGCAGTGCGATGGCGACGTACATGACGATGAAGAACGTCGACGCAACGCCGGCCCGGCGCTGGGCGGGCGCCTGGGTGTTGACGGCCTCGAGGCCCGCACGCATGCAAAGACCCTGGCCCAGCCCGGCGACGATCGCCGAGGCGATCACGAGCGCCAGCGACGTCGCGGCCAGGCCCGCGGCGAGCAGCCCCATCCCGGCGATCAACGCCACGCACCCGGCCGCCAGCGCCCTGTGCCCGAACCGCCGGGCAAGGGCTACCTGGCCGAGGGTCGAGGCGGCGAGCACCGTGAACACGACTGCGCCCGAGAGCGCGTGATTGGGCTCGTGGAGGAGGTCGAGGAGGAAGGACGGCGTCACAGCGGTGAACAGACCCAGCACGGCGAAGCCGGCAAATCCCGCCGTGGCCGCCCGGATGAACACGGGTCGGACCTGCGGTGGCAGGTCGGGTCGGCTGATCCGGAGGCGGGGGTGCTCAGGAAGGTCCACTGTTTCCGGCATCGCCCACACGGCGAGAGTCGCCAGCAGGATCAGTCCCAGGGCCACCCAGAACGGCAGGCGCAGCGGCAGGGGCGCGAACTGGGCGAGAAACCCGGCCACGAGGGGCCCAACGCTGAGCCCGCCCACGTTGGAGGCGGTGGCCACCAGCGTGGCGCGCCGTCCCTCACCTGCGCCGGCCAGGTCCAGCAGCGCCGCGGTCGCCGTGCCGGTGAATATCCCCGCTGACAGTCCCGACAGCACCCTGGCGACGATGAGCCCCGTCAGTCCGTGATCGAGCAGGAACGCCACCGTCGACAGCGCCGCGCACGCCAATCCGATGAGCAGCATCCGTCGGCGCCCCAGCTGGTCCGAGGCGCGGCCGAACAGCAGCAGCGCCGCGAGCACCCCAGCGGCGTAGACGGCGAAGATCACCGTGATCATCTGCTCGCCGAGGCCCAGCTCTTCCTGGTAGAGCACGTACAGCGGGGTGGGCAGCGTGGTCCCGAACATCGTCACCGCGAACGCCCCGGCCACGAGCCAGAACGCCACCGCTCTGGAAGCGACCGGACGTCGTGGCGCGGGAACCGCGATCTCATGGCTGCCGTGGCGGCCTCGATCGGCCGGGGCCGGCCGAGCTCCGAGTTCGCCGCGGTGACGAGCGTGGTGCGCTCGGCTGCCAAAGTTTCTGGACCTCGCGCTCTTTCCCGGACGCCTGCGGTCAGGCGGAGACGTGGGCACTGTCCCCACCGGTGACCGCGAAGGAGGTACCGCTGACCATCCGTGCGGCGTCCGAGGCCAGGAAGACGATGGCGGGCGCTACGTCCTCCGGTGCGAGCCAGGGAACCCCCAGGGGCGACCTGGCGGTCAGCGCGGCGACCACGGACCGTTCGTCCTCGGCGGCGTCGCCGGTGGGGCGGCCGCCACCCTCGCTGATGGCCTGCGCGTAGCGGTCCTCGTGCCGGGTGAGTGCTGTGTCGATCAGGCCCGGGATCACGGCGTTCACCGTGATGCCGTGGGCGCCGAGCTCCAACGCGGCCGATTTCATCAGTCCGAGCAGTCCCCATTTGGACGCCGAGTAGGACGCGCCGTTCTTCGTCCCATGCTGGCCCTGGGTGGAGGTGATGATGATCCGTCCTCCGCCCCGCTCGATCAGGATCGGAGCGAAGACGCGGATGGCGTTCGCGGTACCGGTGAGGTTGACATCGATCTGGTCGTGCCAGTCGGGGTCGGTCATCTCCAGCAGCGGCTTGAAGGCCTGGATGCCGGCATTGGCGAACAGGATGTCGACCCCGTCGAAGGCCTGCGTCACCTGGACCGCGGTGTCGGCGAGAGCGTCGATGTCCCGCTGGTCGGCCGTGATCCCCAGCCAGCGCCGCCCGGTCTCCTCCACCGCTTTCCCCGTCTGCGCCAGGTCGTCGACGCTGGAGGGGGCGAAATCCAGGATCGGACTGACCGGTCCGGCGATGTCGATTCCGGCAACATCGGCACCGGCCTGCGCGAGGGCGACCGCGCAGGCGCGGCCGATGCCCCGCGCCGCGCCGGTCACCACGGCCACACGGTTCTGCAGTGGGTCGGTCATGATCAGGCTCCCGTCAGGGTTCGGCGCCGTACTCCGGCAGCGGCGACACGGCGCAGCCGCAAGGTCGGCCTTCCAGCGCCGGGTCGTGTGGCTGAGTTCCGGCGGTCAGCGGCCTGGTCCAAGCGTGGCGGCGGACGCGGCCGGTCGCGTCCCTGCGAGCCGCAAACCGGACATTCCGGCCTCCTGCACCGAGGCGTCCGGGCCGACCGGGCCGACAGCAGCCATCGGGGTGCCGGCGGTCGTCATGGCAGTTCCGGATGGGCAAGGGCGACGTCCTGCAGTGGTGCATCACCCTCGCGCAACAGCTCGGTGTCGATGCGCCGGCCGGTGATCGGGCACAGGTACTCGCGGTACCTGACTGTCCAGCCGGCGCGTCCCTCCTGCGTGGCGTACTCCGGGCCGAGCTCGCGGACGGGCCGCTCGAGGACGGCGCAGGCGTCCTTGAAGTCGGCGTCGGTCGGTCCGAGCAGCACCCGGCCCGAGACTGTGACGAACTGTGCCGGTTCGCCGTCGCGCTCGACGATCGCGAGCTCGCCGCCCAGCGGGCGCAGTGGTGTGCCCTCCGGCACGGTCTCCACCCGATCCGGCACGGTCGCGGCGGCCAGGCGGGCGGTGAGCAGCCTGTCCCGTCGTGCCGCGGTGGCCGTGTCGTCCACGTGCCCCGAGCGGCCGATGATGACGCCGTAGACGCGCTCAGCGGCCGAGGCGGGCAGCGCACCGGCGGCGACGTCGGCCGCGACCCGCTCCGGCTCCCGCGCCAGCGGATCCCCGAACCCGGGGGCGTTGGCGCCTGTCCACTCCCAGACGCAGTCGCCGGCCACCATCAGCGCCGGGCCCTTGGCCTGCGTCGCTTCCTCCGCCCCTCCGATGTCGTCGAAGTCGAGCGGCACGAGACCCGCGTCGAGCGACGCACGGACGTCGGAGCCGTGCTTGAGCCGGAAGTGCCCCACCGAGCCGGGGTTGGCGCCGCATGCCCCGACCACCTTCGGGAACGACTCGTCGACGTACACGGCCGCGGCGAGCCCGGGAACGGTCCACGGGATGGCGGCCTCACGGAAGCCCCGCCCACCGCGGTAGCGGCCCGCCCCGTCGGCCCCGGCCGGCAGGGCTCTCCGGTACAGAAAGAGCATCGGCCACAACAGCTCGAGCTCCTCGATGTTGCTGGCCGTTCCCTCGGGGATCCAGAAGTGGCCGCCGAAGTCGACGCCGTCCCCGGCGGGTGAGGCGGCCAGCGACCCGATCATGTTGTCGGCGTTCGTGGCGATGAACGGCGCGCCGTCGGCGGTGGCCCCTCCGGCGATGAATCCGTAGAACGTCGGGTGGGCGGGGCCGATCGCCAGCCCGGCGATCTCCGGGTCGGCCCAGGCCAGCATCTTGGCGATCACAGTGCTGGACAGGCTGATCAGCGTCTCCATCGTGTAGATCCCCGCCGGGCTCACCGCCGCCGGGAAGTCCGCGCACGACAACGTTCCCGGCTCCAGGTCGAAGTGAACGCGGCGGTAGACACCGCCGTACGCGCCGGCCAGGTCGGCGGTGAGCGACGCCGTCAGCGCCGCATGGAACGCACCGACGAATCCCGCGTAGGTCACGTTGATCGAGCCGGTCTGCGGATCGGTGCCCCGGTTGTCGACGTACAGCCGCTCACCGGCTTTGCGCACCGTCATCTGGTACGTGTACGTGCCGTTGTCACCGGTGGAGGCTGCCTCGGCGTAGAGCCGGTGGGTCCAGGTTCCGTCGGGGATCCTGCGCAGCCGTTCGGCGACGGTGCGCTCGCCCGCGTCGAGTACCCGGTTCATCACCGACTTGACGACGCCCGCGCCGTAGCGCTCGACGAGCCTCGTGACCTTGTCGACCGCCACCAGGTTCGCCGAGATCGCCGCGCGCAGGTCCATGTGGACGTTGGTGGGCACTCGGGACTGGCGCAGGAACATCTGCTCCAGATCCGGGCGGACCCGGCCGTGGCTGACCAGCTTGAAGGGTGGAAAGGCGGGGGGGTCGAGGAACATGTCGGTCGCGTCGACGCAGAAGCTGCCCATGACCGAACCCCCGACGTCGCTGTGATGCAGCACGTTCGACACCCAGCAGAACAACTCGTCGCCGACGAACACCGGGGCGAGCACCGCCGTGTCGGGCTGGTGGGGTGCGCCGACGTAGGGGTCATTGGAGACGTACATGTCGCCGGGCTCGATGCCCGGGTCCTCCGCCCGGTTCTCCAGGATCCACTTGATCGTGAGCGACTGGCAGTTGGAGAAGTACTGCAGGTACGGGCCGAGGAAGACCAGGTCGCCGTCCTGCGTGGTGATCGACGGCTGAAAGTCACGGGTGATCATCGTGACCGGCGAGACGCACAGCCGCTGCAGCGTCTGACCGTGCTCCAGGTTGATGTTCATCAGCGAGTACCGGACAACTTCGAACGTGACCGGGTCGACCTGGTCGGACGACGCGGTGTGCAGGCGCAGCGACGCCGGGATGTTGAGCGTGTCGCCGGGGATGTAACCGCGCTGCACGCCGTCCCACACGATCGGCGCCGTCTCGGGTCCTGTGCTCATCGGTCCGGCTCCTTTGCGGTGGGCAACTGCAGCAGGAGTTCATTGCGGGACCCGGGGGCCAGCGATGCCCCCGGCGGTACGGCGATGGTCGTGTGGGGAAGCTCGATCAGGGCGGGCCCCGAGACGGAGGCCGCCGGAGAGCCGCGATGCACCTCGGTGACGGTCCAGCCGTGGCCGGGCCAGTAGACGTCGGTCGTCAGCGGAGGAAGGGTCTGATCCCCGACGGTCACGGGGACGGGCACGTCCGCGGCGACCGAGGCGCGCGCCCGGAAGGCGAAGATCTCGACGCTCTCGAACATCGCGGTGCGACCCGAGCCGTAGCGCCGCACGTACTCGTCGTCGAATTCGGCGAGCAACATCGCCCCTGTGTTCGGCTCTGCGGGCATCGCGACGGGGATCTCGAGGCGGTGCATCAGCTGTTCGCGGTAGCGCATGAGGGCATCCACCTCCACGACGACGTCCCCGTGGTCGATCCCGGCCGATCGCAGGTCCGCCCGAGCGGCGGCCTCGACCCCGGCCACCGCCGCCGCGAGCGCCTCGGCCCGCTCCCCGTCGAACGGTGCCAGCAGTCCGTGCTCCAGCTCCCGGTACACCACGACATCTCCGGAGGCGATCCCGTAGGCCGAGAGCGTCGATGCGCCGTTGCCGAGCGGGATCACCACCTCGCGCACGCCGGACTCGGCGGCGTAGCCGAAGGCGTGCACCGGGCCCGCCCCGCCGTAGGCATAGAGGACGTAGTCCCGAGGGTCATGACCGCGTTCGAGCGTCTGCTGGCGGATCAGGGATGCCGCGCGCATGTTGTTGATCTCGAGGACGCCGGCCGCGGTCTCCTCTACCGACAGCCCGACGTGCTCGGCGAGCCCGCTCATCGCCGTGATCGCAGCGTCGCGGTCGAGCGGCATCCGGCCGCCCAGGAACGCCTCGGGACGGAGGAGGCCGAGCACCACGTCGGCATCGGTGACCGTCGGTGCGGTACCGCCGCGGGCGTAGCAGGCCGGGCCGGGCTCCGCGCCCGCGCTCTGGGGACCGACCCGCAGGCCACCGGTGGCGTCGTCGAACCGGGCGAGGGAACCACCGCCGCAGGCGGTGGTTCGCACATCCAGGCGCGGCAGGCGGTAGGTGTACTGGTCGATCACGTTCTCCTCGGCCATCACCGGTTTGCCGTCGATGACCAGGCCGATGTCGAACGACGTCCCGCCCATGTCGGTCGCCACGACGCGGTCGTGGCCGTAGGCCCGTGCCAGGGTCGCCACCCCGGTCAGCCCGCCGGCCGGTCCGGAGTCGATTGTTCCGAGGGGGGTGGCCGCCGCAGCCGCGGCAGGCAGCACACCTCCGTTGGACTGCATCACCAGCAACGGTTCGGCCAACCCAGCCGAACCCAGCCGCTCGGCCAGCCGCCCCAGGTACCGGGAGCACACCGGCCCGACGTAGCTGTTCAGGACCGTTGCCACCGTGCGCTCATACTCGCCCAGCCGCGGCGAGACCTCCGCGGAGCTGGACACGAACACGTCCGGCGCGGCGACGGCGAGAGCCTGGACCAGGGCTTGTTCGTGCTCGGCGTTGCCGAATGACCAGAGCAGCGCGATCGCGATCGAGTCCAGCCGGTGCTCGGCGATCAGCCGGGTGATCTCCTTGACCGCCGTCTCGACGTCGAGCGTGACGACCACCGCCCCTGACGCGTCGATGCGCTCGTGCACCTCGACCACTGCCCCCGGCGCCGTGATCGGCTCCGGGAGCCTGCTGCCGTGCACGGAGAAGACCTGCTCGATGGCTCGGCCGGCGACCCGGCCCGAGCCGCGCATCATCATCAAGGCGTCGCCGTGGCCGGCCGTGGCGACCAGCCCGACGCATGCCCCTTGCCGCTCGAGAACCGCGTTCGTGCCGATGGTCGTGCCGTGCCCGAACCGGCTCGTCCGCGCCAGAAGGGTCGGCAGGTCGATGCCCTCGGTGTCGGCCAGCCGCTCGAGGCCGGTCAGCACGCCGGACACTGGATCGTCCTTCGTCGACAGCGCCTTGGCAGCGCGATGGTTGCCCTGCTGGTCCACCAGAACGCAGTCGGTGAACGTGCCGCCGATGTCCACGCCGATGTAGTAGTAGATGACCACTCCCGGTGGATCGGCCGCGACCGGCGGGCGGGCGCGGCTCGGATATGGAGCACTTCGAGCATCGCCGCGGTGGCACCCCGAGTCGTCCGGACCAGCACCCATCTGCGGTGCCCGCCACCCCGAATCCCGTCTACCGGGCAGCAGGGCCGGGCCTCTGAGCCCGGAACGACCGACCTGCCGGGCACCCGGGATCCCGGAACTCCGGCCAGCACCCAGGCACTGTGCGTGCTGACATCGATGCAGGAGACCTCGGCGCTCCGCGATGCTCCCAGGGTCAGCCCAGAGAGGGAGAGTGCCAACTCTTTCGTCGGCCGCAGGCGCGAGCCGTCGCGGCGGGAGTCGAGTCCCACGGAGATCTGCGGTGAACGTTCCCCTCATCGGCCTCTCGGTCGCGCACACCGTCGGCCAGAGAATCGCGACGGCGTGGGAACCCTGACCCGGCGTCCCAGTCAGGCTCCGCCATGACCGAACTGGTGCCGGGCGAGGTCGTGCACGATGACCTCTCGACCAGCGCTGCCACCCGGAACCGGCCCCTCCGCCCGCGCACACGACGCCGCGCTCTCGTGCTGGGTGCGCTGGGCGTGGTCTACGGCGACATCGGCACCAGCCCGCTCTACGCGGTGCAGTCCGTGTTCGGGATCAACGGAGGTGCCGTACAGCCGACGCCCGGCGACGTGTTCGGCGTCGTGTCACTGATCTTCTGGTCCATCACGCTGGTCGTCTCTGTCAAGTACGTGACCTTCGTCCTGCGTGCGGACAACGACGGCGAGGGCGGCGTGATCGCCCTCGCGGCGCTGGCCAGGCGCGCGCTGTCCGGTTCGACGTCGCGGATCGCGGCGCTGGTCATGGTCCTGGGGGCGCTCGGCGCGGCGCTGTTCTACGGCGACAGCGTGATCACCCCGGCCATCTCGGTGCTCTCCGCCGTCGAGGGTCTGGAGGTCGCCGCACCGGGCCTCGCGGGCGCCGCCGTGCCGGTGGCGGTCGTCGTCCTGACTGCCCTGTTCCTGGTCCAGCGGTGGGGGACCGAGCGCGTCGGCCGCGTCTTCGGGCCGGTCATGCTGCTGTGGTTCGCTGCGTTGGGAGCCGCGGGCCTGGGCCAGGTGATCCACCGGCCGGGCATCCTTCTCGGGCTGTCGCCGACCTACGCGGTGGGATTCGTCGCCGAGCGCCCGTACGTGGCCTTCCTCGCGATGGGGGCGGTGGTGCTGGCCATCACCGGCGCCGAGGCCCTGTACTCCGACCTCGGCCATTTCGGGCGCTCGCCCATCAGGTGGGCCTGGTTCGTCGTCGTCTTCCCTGCCCTGACGCTGAACTACCTGGCCCAGGGCGCGCTCATCCTCCGCGACCCTTCGGCGCGGACCAACCCCTTCTTCCTCCTGCTGCCGGGGTGGGCCGGGATCCCCATGGTCGTCCTCGCGGCGCTCGCCACGGTCATCGCTTCCCAGGCGGTCATCTCCGGAGCCTTTTCCCTGTCGCGGCAGGCGGCCAGGCTCGGCTTCCTGCCACGGCTGCGGATCCGGCACACCTCCGCCCACCAGTCAGGGCAGATCTACGTCCCTGCGATCAACTGGGTTCTTCTCGCAGGCGTGCTGGCCGTGACGCTCGGATTCCGCTCGTCGGCCCGCCTGGCCACCGCCTATGGCGTCGCGGTCACCGGGACCTTCCTGATCACGACGGCGCTCTTCCTGACCGTCGCGCGGGCGCGCTGGGGTTGGCGGACGGTCCGGCTGGCGGCGGCGGGCGTCGTGTTCGGCGGCGTGGAGCTGACCTTCTTCGGGGCCAACCTCACCAAGGTGGTCAGCGGCGGGTGGCTGACCCTGACGATCGCCGTCACCGTCCTCACCGTCATGCTCACCTGGAGGAGGGGTCGCGAGCTGCTCCTTGCCCGGCGAGTGGAGATGGAAGGGCCGCTGTCGGACTTCGTCGCCGACGTGCGGGCCGCGCCCGTACTGCGGGTGCCGGGTACGGCGGTCTACCCGCACGCCACCAAGGCGACGACCCCGATCGCGCTGCGAGCGACCGTCGAGCGCATGCACGTGCTGCACGAGCGCGTGGTCGTGATCACCGGCCGCACCACCGACGTCCCCCACATCCCCTGGCCGCAACGGCTCCGCACCGACCACCTGGGCAATCAGGCCGACGGCATCGTGCACATCAGCGCCGATTTCGGCTTCCTCGACCGGATGGACTTCGCCGACGTCCTGCGGCACGCTGCGGCCCGGCCACTGCGGGGCCTCGAGGTCGACGTCGACGTCGAGGGAGCCTGGTTCTTCGTGTCGGAGCCGGTCCTGCGCCGCACCCGCCGCCCCGGGATGCGCGCCTGGCGCAAGGCCCTGTTCATCGCCCTGGCGCACCGCGACGGCACTGTCGCGGAGTCGCTCCACCTGCCGCCCGACCGTACGGTCGCCATGGGGACCCGGATCGACATCTGACCGATACGGTGCACGCACCACCGTGCGCGCACGGTGGGTGGCCGGAATCCTGGGGTGCCGCCGGCCCCCGTCGGGATCGGCGGCTGGGGCGATGCCCGGGCCGTCTGGTGCCTGAAGCGTGACATCGGGCGGAAGAAGCGTCGCAGGACACCCCACCCGATGCCGGGGGACCGGACGGAACTGGACCCCGCTGCCGACGCGGACGTTCTCCGCTGCTGCGTTCTCCTCGCCACGCTTCGCTTTTCGCGCCCACGCTCTGCTGACTTCGCGCGGTCGGATGCTGCGGGCTCGTTGTCTGGTCGATCAGGGGAGGGCCGTTCCGGCCGGTGCCCCCACCCTGCCGGGCACCGTGACGGGCAAGGAGATCTGCACCGTGGTGCCTCCGCCGGGCGGGCTGTGCAGCGAGAGCCGGCCGCCGAGCGCCTCGATCCGGTCGGTGAGCTCGACGAGGCCGGAGCCACCGGTGAGCTTCGCGCCGCCGCGGCCGTCGTCGCGGATGCGCACATGCAGCGCACCCTCGCCGGTCTTCACCTCGACGTCGACGACGGTGGCGGAGGCGTGCTGGGCGGTGTTGATCAGCGTCTCGGCGACCGTGTAGTACGCGGCCAGCTCCACCTGTTCGGGCAGTCGCTCATCGACGCGGACGTCGAGGCGGACCGGGACGGCGGAGCGGCGAGCCAGTGTCTTCAGCGCCGGGCGCAGACCGCCGGCGGCCAGGGCCGAGGGGTGGAGGCCGCGGGCGATCTCGCGTAACCCGTCGAGCACGCCGGTGACCTCCGTGGCAGCGGCGTCCAGCCGTGCCGTCAGCTCGCCGGCCCCGGATGGCACCGCCGCCCGCACGGTGCCGCGAAGGTGCAGGGCGAGCGAGACCAGGCGTTGCTGGGCGCCGTCGTGCAGATCGCGCTCGATGCGTCGGCGGGTGGCGTCGGCGGCAGCCACGATCCGCGCGCGGGAGGCAGTCAGCTCGGTCTGGGCCTCGGCGTCGGCCAGGGCGGTGGCGACCAGCTCGGTGAAGCCGGCCAGGCGGACCTCGGTGTCCTCCGGCAGCGGCTCCTCGTGAGTGGACAGCACGCTCATGACTCCCCACAAGCGGCCCTCGACGCCGATCGGAGCCCCGACGGCCGTGCGGATGCCCCATCCGCGGAAGACGTCGGAGGCCGCGCCCGACGCCTCGGCGAAGGGCGTGCGCGCCGGCCGGCCGGTCTGGAAGACCAGCGTGTGGACATTCCGCCCACCGAGCTCGAATCTGCTGCCGACGGGGGTCGGCGGAGCGGCGCCGGTGCTGGTCCACATGCTGACCATCGTGGCCGTGTCGTCGGGGTCGTACCGGCTCATGAGCGCGACGTCGGCGCCGAGCACCCGCCCGACCTCGGCGGCGACTGCGGCGAACATCTCCTCCGGCGGCGCCCCCCGTGCCACCAGGGTCGCCACCCGGCGCAGTGCCGCCTGTTCCTCGGCGTAGCTCCGCAGCTCCGTGCGCGCCTGTGCGTTGGCGATCGCCGTCGCGACCAGCTCGGTGAACCCGGCCAGCCGCTCCTCCGTGTCCGCCGGTGGCGGCGCGTCCCCGGATGCCACGATCATCGCGCCCCACAGTCGCCCCTCGACGTTGACCGGCACTCCCACCGATGCCCGGATCCCGGCCTCGCGGGCGATGTCGGCGCCGGGGCCCGGGACGTCGGTGTAGTCGTCCATCCGGGCCGGCCGGCCGGTCTGGACCACCAGCGTGCTCACCGGCCACGCTCCCAGGCGCACCCGGGTGCCGACACGGATGGGCCCCCCTCCCGTGCTGCTCCACACGCCGACGACGGTCTCTGTGCCGTCCGGCTCTAGGCGGTTCAGGACGGTGATGTCGGCGGAGAGCACCTGGCCGACCTCGGCGGTGACCGCGGCGAACACCTCGTCCGCCGGTGCGGCCTGCGCGACCAGTGTCGCCACCCGCCGCAGCGCTGCCTCCTCCTCGGCGAACCGGCGCAGTTCCACCCGCGCCTGCGCGTTGGCGATCGCGGTGCCGACCAGCTCGGTGAACGCAGCGAGGCGTCCCTCGGTATCCGCCGGCAGCGGCTCCGCGCGGGTGGACGCCACCGTCATCACGCCCCACAGCCGGCCTTCGATGCTGATCGGCGCGCCGACGGCCGAGCGGAATCCCCAGCCGCGTCCTGCTTCGGCGGGTGGACCGGAGGCGTCGGCGTAGTCGCCGATCCGCGCCGGCCGGCCGGTCCGGAAGACCAGGGTCGCCGTGTTCTGCCCGCCGAGGCTCGCCTTGTTGTCGGGCAGGGGCAGGGCCGCGCCGGTGTCCGCCCACACGCCGACGGCCGTCACCGCCTCGTCCGGGTCGTAGCGGCCCACGATCGTCTGGTCAGCGCCCAACAGCCGGCCGGCCTCCTCCGCGACCACGGCGAACACACCCTCCGGTGACGCCCCGCCGGCGACGAGCGTCGCCACCCGGCGCAGCGCTGCCTGCTCGTCGACGATCCGGTCGCTCAGTCGAGCAGGCATCAGGTCTCCGCTCCGGCGGAAGTTCCACCGCTTCCTGGCCAGGCGCCCACCGGGATCCCAGCGTGCTCCCGGCGTGGGGAGCAATCAAGGTCCATCCACCCAGGAGTCGCCCGCCAGGGCAGGGTCTGCGGACCGGGACGGTTCTTGATTCGTCTCCCCGAGGCGAGCACGCTGGGACAGCCAGTGGGCGTCTGGCCTCGGAGAGGCCGCCGCCGGAGCGGAGGTCCTGACGACTGTCGGGTCGAGCGC
>JAOPWM010000296.1 GCA_025965695.1 Blastococcus sp. | reverse complement strand
CCCGACGCGGGCCGGCCGCGGGTGCTGTTCCAGGAGGTGCCGGAGGCGAAGACGGTCAAGAACCGTGTCCACCTGGACGTGCGGGTCGGAGCGGAACGGCGCGAGGACGAGGTCGCCCGGCTGCTCGGCCTGGGCGCGAGGGAACTCTGGCGCGGCTCGCAGGGGCCGTACGAGTGGGTCACGCTCGCCGACCCGGAGGGCAACGAGTTCTGCGTGAGCTGAGCGCTGCGTGACCCTGAGCGCTGCGTGACCCGAGCGCTGCGTGACCCGAGGGTTGCCGCAGGTGAGCCGTCAGCTGACCCGCAGGTCCCGGGCCAGCTTGCGGTCGGCCACGGCTCGCTCCGCCATGACGCGGGCGCGGTGCCGCCGGGGTCTGCGGTCGCTGCCGAAGTAGTGCGCGTCCTCCACGAGCTGGAAGGCGGCGAGCACGCTGGCCTGCACTTCACGGGCCCGCGGCACCGCCGGCCGCACAGGTTCGGACGTCGTCATGGGAGTCCCCCTTCTCCCGGGGAGCCCGCCGCGAAGGCCCCGTGGCGACCATGGTGCCCCCTTATCGGCAGGACCAACCCCGTCCGTGACCAAATGGTGCCGATGTGTCACGTGTGACACCAGCGGCCTGTCGCGCGGCGGCGCCCGTACGGTGCCGGCATGGGACGCGAGGAGCGCATCATCCGGTTGGCCGGGCAGGTCACCGCCCTGCTCCGCCGGGCCTGGAGGGCGCCGGGCGTGCCCGACGTCGAGTACCGGCCGCGGGACGACGGCCGGGCGGATCCGGGCGAGGTCGTCTGGGCGTGGGTGCCTTACGACGAGAACGACGGACGCGGCAAGGACCGGCCGGTGCTCGTCATCGGCCGTCGCGCCGGGGACCTCCTGGCCCTGATGCTCTCCAGCCAGGACCACGACCGGGACGCCGCCGACGAGGCCCGCCACGGCCGGATCTGGACCGATCTGGGGTCCGGGTCCTGGGACTCCCGGGGCCGGGCGAGTGAGGTACGGCTGGACCGACTGCTCGTGCTGGACCCGGCCACGGTGCGCCGGGAGGGTGCGGCGCTGGACCGGGCGCGCTTCGACCGGGTGGTCGCCGAGGCCCGGAGGGTGCAGGGCTGGTGACGGTCGGCCTGGTGACAGCCAGGTGAGGGATCAGTCGGCGACGGACTCGTCGCGGGCGTGCCTGCGCGCCGGCGGGCGCAGGTTGTAGATGCCGACACCCTCGATGAGCGGCTCGAGGTCGTAGCGGTGGACGACCTTGGGCCCGTCGTGAAGATGGACGTGGGTGATCGTGGGCAGCGGCTTCCCGTGCCTGGATGCTCGGATCTCCACCCGGCCGTCGAGGGGGCCGCCCACGAACAACAGCACCGCGTCCTCGGTACTGATGTGCGTTCCGGCTGCTGCGTGGTCGGACAGGGTGCTTCCTCCTTCGCTCGAGTCCCGGTCCGCCAGGGTAGGCGCGCGAGGGCGAAGAGGTCAGAGCACCGGCGCGCGCTTCGCGGCCTCCGTACGGACGATCGGGGCGACCGCGGTCCCCAGGAGCTCGATCGAGCGCAGCACCTCGCGGTGCGGGGCCGCTCCGAGCGAGGACTGCATCAGGTAGCGCTGATGCCCGAAGATCTCGTGCTGGTAGAGGATCTTCTCGGCCACCTGCTCCGGGCTGCCGACCGCGATCGCGCCGTGCAACCCCGCGAGAGCGTCGAACTGCTCCCGCGTCATCGGCCCCCAGCCGCGCTCGCGGCCGAGCTGGGTCATGACCTGGGCGTAGGTGGTGAAGAAGCTGTCCGACGCGGCCTGGGACGTCTCGCCGACGAAGCCGTGGGAGTTGATCGAGATCGGCAGCGGCCCGTGGCCGTACTGGGCGGCCGCCCGCCGGTGCAGGGTGGCCAGCGGCGCGAATCGCGCCGGCTCACCGCCGATGATGGCCAGGGCCAGCGGCAGCCCGAGCGCGCCGGCCCGCACCACCGACTGCGGGTTGCCGCCCACGGCGACCCAGACCGGCAGCGGGTCCTGGACCGGCCGCGGATAGACCGGCTGGTCGGTCAGCGCCGCCCGGTGCCGTCCCTCCCACGTGACCCGCACGGAGTCCCGCAGGTGGAGCAGCAGGTCGAGCTTCTCGGCGAACAGGTCGTCGTAGTCGTCCAGGTCGTACCCGAAGAGCGGGAAGGACTCGATGAACGAGCCGCGGCCGGCCATGATCTCGGCCCGGCCGCCCGACAACAGGTCGATCGTCGCGAACTGCTGGAACACCCTGACGGGGTCCTCCGAGGAGAGCACCGTGACGGCGCTGGTCAGCCGGATGTCCGTCGTCCGCGCGGCAGCCGCCCCGAGGACGACCGTCGGGGCGCTGACGGCGTAGTCGGGGCGGTGGTGCTCGCCCAGCCCGAACACGTCGAGGCCGACCTGGTCGGCGAGTTCGATCTCCTCGAGCAGGTTCTTCAGCCGCTGCTCGGAGCTGATCGTCGTCCCCGTTGCCGGATCGCGGAGCACGTCGCCGAAGGTGTAGACACCCAGTTCCATCAGTTGAACGTACAACCTTCAGTCGGAGGCCGACCGCCGCAGCACCCGGGCCACGAGCGGGGCGCTCAGCAGCATCACGAAGAGGCGGAGCACCTGGACCGCCAGCACGAACGTCGCGTCCGCGCCGCTGTCGGTCGCGGTGGCCAGGACCGCGTAGAGGCCGCCCGGTGTGGTCGCGAGGTAGCCGTCGAGCGCGCTCGCCCCCGTCGCGGCGGAGAGCACCCCGCCGAGGCCTGCGCTGGCGAGGATCAGCACGACGATGACCGCGAGGGCCAGCGGCAGGGCACGGCCGATCGTGCGCAGGCTCGCCCGGGTGAAGCTGATCCCCACCTGGAGACCGATGACGAGGAAGGCGGCGTTCTGCACGAGTGCGGGCACCTCGACCCCCGTGGTGAGGCCACCGAGGTCCAACCCGGCCGCGACCAGCATCGGACCGAGCAGGGCGGCTACCGGCAACCGGACCAGCCGGCCGAGAACCAGCCCGGCCGCCCCGCATCCCACAGTGAACAGCAGGCCGGTCGCCCAGGCCGAGCCACCGCCCGCGGCGGCCGGTCCGGAGCCGGGCGAGGCCCCGTAGACCGTCGTCGCGACCACCGGCATGAGGACGACGATCAGCAGGACCCGCAGGTACTGGAGAACAGCGACCATCCGCTCGTCCGCACCCAGCTCGCGGGCCATCACGATGATCCCGGAGGCTCCCCCGGCGATCATCGCGAACGCCCCGGTGACCGGGGTGATCCCGCGCCGCAGTCGGAGGGCTTGGCCGGCGACCAGGCTCAGGGCCAGCGTGCCCACCGTCACCAGCAGGACGGGCAGCCAGTTCGCCGCCAGGGCGCGCAGCGTCGCCAGATCGACCAGCGCGCCCATCGCGACCCCGATCACCGCCTGGGCCGACGTGGTCGCCCGCGCCGGGACCGCGATCCGCCGGCCGAACGCCAGTGCCCGCACGAGACCGGCGAGCAGCCCGCCGAACAGGGCCGGCGACGGCAGGCCGAGCACGCCGAGCAGAAGGCCGGCGGCAACCGCTCCGGTGAGCGTCGCGCCGGCGTCGAGCAGCCGCGGCCCCCGTGGTTCGCCCATTCCCACCCCGTTTCCGTATCGCCGGTCGACCGATCACTCTGCCCGGCCCGCCGCGGCGCCGGAGCAGGGGTCGCCGACCCGGGCCTGTTCGCGCATCGGCAGCTCATGGTCTGATGACCCCGCCACACGCGACGGCAGTGGAGGAAGCCCGGTGAGATTCCGGGCGCGGTCCCGCCACTGTGACCGGGGAGTCCGCCCCCATGTACGGCCACTGTTCCCGAGGAGTCCTCCTCAGGAGCGGGAAGGTCGGGGGCGGGCGTCGATCCGGAAGCCAGGAGACTCTCGCCGTCGTCCCTGCCACCTCCGGGCGTGGACACCCGGGGAGAGGACGCGTGCCATGCGCAACCGATCCGCATGACCTATCCCTTCGGCGCCGTCGTCGGCATGGACGACATGCGACTGGCCCTGCTGTTGAACGCCGTGTCACCCGCCGTGGGCGGTGTCCTGGTGCGCGGCGAGAAGGGGACGGCGAAGTCGACGGCGGTGCGCGCCCTGGCCGCCGTCCTCCCCCCGGTCGACGTGGTCGTCGGCTGCCGGTTCGCGTGCGACCCGGCAGCACCCGATCCCGGCTGCCCGGACGGCCCCCACGACGCCGGCGTCCCCGGCTCCACCCGGCCGGCCCGATTGGTCGAGCTCCCGGTCGGCGCGTCCGAGGACCGGGTGGTCGGGGCCCTCGATCTCGAGCGGGCACTCACCGAGGGGGTCAAGGCCTTCGAGCCCGGACTGCTGGCCGCCGCCAACCGCGGCGTGCTCTACGTCGACGAGGTCAACCTGCTCCACGACCACCTCGTCGACCTCCTCCTGGACGCCGCCGCGCTGGGCACCGCCTACGTCGAGCGCGAGGGCGTGTCCGTGCGGCACGCCGCCCGCTTCCTGCTCGTCGGCACGATGAACCCCGAGGAGGGCGAGCTCCGGCCGCAGTTGCTGGACCGCTTCGGCCTGACCGTCGAGGTCGCCGCGCCCCGGGACCCGGTCGCACGCGCCGAGGTGGTCCGCCGCCGGTTCGCCTACGACGCCGACCCGGCCGGCTTCACCGCCGCCTGGGCCGCCGAGGAGACCGGACTGGCCGCGCGCATCGCCGCGGCCCGTGGCCGCCTGCCGCACGTCGTGCTCTCCGACGCCGCGCTGCGGCAGGTCACCTCCGTCTGCGCGGCCTTCGACGTCGACGGGCTGCGCGCGGACCTGGTCACCGCCCGCGCCGCCATCGCGCATGCCGCATGGGCCGGGCGCGACGAGGTGACCGAGGACGACGTCCGGGTCGCCGCCCGGCTCGCCCTGCCGCACCGCCGCAGGCGCAACCCGTTCGACGCACCCGGTCTGGACGACGAGACGCTGGAGCAGGCGCTGTCCGACGCTCGCCCCGAAGACGACGGACCTGACGGAGACGGGCCGAACGGAGACGGGCCGAACGGAGACGGGGGACCTGACGGAGAGGGCGGACCTGGGAACGGGCCGACGCCCCAGGCCCCTGACGGCCACAACAGCCACAACGGCCACAGTGGCCGTTCAGCGGACGCGCCGGCTCCCGAGGACGACGGCCCCACCACGGCGCCGCGCGGTGAGGGCGGCGGTCACGCCGACGCGGCCCCGGCGCCCGAACGGGCCGCCGTCGCGCCGGAGGACCCGTTCCGCACCCGACGGCTGGAGGTGCCCGGCATCGGCGCGGGCGCGGCTGGCCGCCGGTCACGGGCGCGGTCGGAGCGGGGACGCGTCGTCGGCTCCACCCGGCCGGCCGGACCGGTCACGCGGCTGCACCTGACCGACACCGTCCTCGCCGCCGCCCCGCACCAGGTGAGCCGTGGACGCCGCGGTCCGGGTCTGCGGCTCGAGCGCGAGGATCTGCGCCAGTCCACGGTCGAGGGCCGGGAGGGCAACCTCGTGCTGTTCGTCGTCGACGCCAGCGGCTCCATGGGGTCGCGGGCGCGGATGGGTGCCGTGAAGGGCGCCGTTCTGTCGCTCCTGCTCGACGCCTACCAGCGCCGGGACAAGGTCGGACTGGTCACCTTCCGCGGTGCCACGGCCGAACTGGCCCTCCCGCCGACCTGGTCGGTGGAGGCCGCCGCGTCGCGGCTGACCCAGCTGCCCACCGGCGGTCGCACACCCCTGGCCGCCGGTCTGTTGCGGGCGCACGAGGTCCTGCGCGTGGAGCGGGTCCGCGATCCGCAGCGCCGTCCGCTGCTCGTCGTCGTCACCGACGGCCGCGCGACCGGTCCGCGCGGCGGAACCCACCTCGCCGACTCCCACTCCGCCGCCGGGCTGCTCGCGGCGGCGGGGACGGCGAGCGTCGTCGTCGACTGTGAGTCCGGGCCGGTGCGGCTGGGCCTGGCCGGCACCCTCGGTGCCCACCTCGGTGCGCAGACCCTGCGCCTGGAGGAGCTCGCCGCCGACTCCCTGGCAGCGACCGTTCGCACCGCCCGGGCGGCCTGAGGTGCCCAAGGGACAGGTCGAGACGGTGCCCGAGGACGGGCTCACCACCCGTCAGCGCCGGAACCGCCCGCTGCTCGTGGTGCACACCGGTGAGATGAAGGGGAAGTCCACCGCCGCGTTCGGCATGGCCATGCGGGCGTGGAACCAGGGGTGGCCGATCGCGGTCTACCAGTTCGTGAAGAGCGCGAAGTGGAAGGTCGGCGAGGAGAACGCGCTGACCGCGCTGGGCCGCCTCCACGAGCAGACCGGCGAGGGCGGCCCGGTCGTCTGGCACAAGATGGGCAGCGGCTGGAGCTGGTCGCGCCGGGCGGGCAGCGAGACCGACCACGCCGCCGACGCGGCCGAGGGCTGGGCGCAGATCAAGCGCGATCTCGCGGCCGAGACCCACCGCTTCTACGTGCTGGACGAGTTCACCTACCCGATGAAGTGGGGCTGGGTGGACGTCGAGGACGTCGTCGCGACGTTGGCCGACCGCCCGGGCAGCCAGCACGTGGTGATCACCGGCCGGGACGCGCATCCCAGGCTGATCGAGGCCGCCGACCTCGTGGTGCAGATGACCAAGGTCAAGCACCCGATGGACGCCGGCCAGAAGGGCCAGCGGGGGATCGAGTGGTGACCCTCCGGCCCCGCCCCGGTCCGGTGAGCGCGCACCGCGTCCCCCGGGTGGTGATCGCAGCCCCGAGCAGCAACGCCGGGAAGACCTCCGTCGCGACCGGGCTGATCGCCGCCTTCACCGCCCGCGGCCTGGCCGTCTCCCCGCACAAGGTCGGCCCCGACTACATCGACCCCGGCTACCACGGCCTGGCCGCCGGCCGCCCCGGTCGCAACCTCGACCCGTGGCTCGTCGGCGAGGAGCGGATCGCGCCCCTGTTCCTCCGGGGCGCACTGCACCCCCGACCGGCCGACCTCGCGGTGGTCGAGGGGGTCATGGGCCTCTTCGACGGAGCCAGCCACCCCTCGGTCGAGCCGGGCTTCGCGTCCACCGCGCACGTCGCGGCGCTGCTGCGGGCCCCGGTCGTCCTCGTGGTGGACGCCTCGTCCCAGGCCCGCAGCGCCGCCGCCCTGGTGCACGGGTTCGCGACGTTCGATTCCCGTGTCCGGCTGGGCGGGGTCATCCTCAACCGGGTCGGCACCGACCGCCACGAGGCGATCCTGCGCGAGGCCCTGGGGGCGGCGGGAGTACCCGTCGTCGGGGCGATCCGCCGGCTGGACCAGCTGCACACGCCCTCGCGGCACCTGGGCCTCGTGCCGGCGGCCGAGCGCTCGGCCGAGGCGGTCACGACGGTGGCGCGGCTGGGTGAGGTGGTCGCCGACGGCGTGGAGCTCGACGCCGTCCTCGCGCTCGCGCACACCGCTCCCCCGCTCGACGCCACCCCGTGGGACCCGTTCGAGGAGGTCACCCCGGTACCGGGACGGCCGCGGATCGCGGTCGCCGGCGGACCGGCGTTCACCTTCGGCTACGCCGAGAACGCCGAGCTGCTGGCTGCCGCCGGCGCGCAGGTCGTGACGGTGGACCCGTTGCGGGACGACGCCCTTCCCGAGGGCACCGCCGGGCTGGTCGTCGGGGGCGGCTTCCCGGAGGTCTACGCCGCAGAGCTGTCGGCCAACGAGACGCTGCGCGCCGAGGTCGCGGCGCTCGCCGCCCGGGGCGCTCCCATCGCCGCAGAGTGCGCCGGGTTGCTCTACCTGGCCCGTGAGCTCGACGGCGTGCCGATGTGCGGCGTCCTGGACGTCCGGACGGCGATGTCGACCCGGCTGACCCTCGGCTACCGCGCCGCCGTCGCCCCCGGCGACTCCGTGCTGGCGGCGGCCGGCACCCGCGTGCGCGGGCACGAGTTCCACCGCACGCACAGTGATCCACCGGCGGGACCCGCACCGGCCTGGCAGTGGTCATCGGCCGGGCCCGAAGGCTTCGTGGCCGGCGGCGTGCACGCCTCCTACCTGCACCTGAACTGGGCCGGCAGCCCCGCCCTGGCGGAGCGGTTCGTCGCCGCCTGCGCCGGAACCGGGAAAGCCGCCGAACGATCGGAGCAGCAGCATGCACATCGCTGAGGGCTTCCTGCCGCCGGCGCACGCGATCGGCTGGACCGTCGCCGCCGCACCCTTCGTCGTCCACGGCGCCCGGGCGGTGGCGCGCGAGGTCCGCGAGAACCCGGAGTCCACGCTGCTGCTCGGCGCGGCCGGCGCGTTCACCTTCGTGCTGAGCGCCATCAAGCTGCCCTCGGTCACCGGCAGCTCCAGCCATCCGACGGGCACCGGCGCCGGAGCGATCCTGTTCCGGCCGCCGGTGATGGCGCTGCTGGGGACCGTGGTCCTGCTCTTCCAGGCGCTGCTGCTCGCGCACGGCGGGCTCACCACCCTCGGTGCGAACGCCTTCTCCATGGCGATCGTCGGACCCTGGGCCGGCTATGGCGCCTACCGGCTGACCCGGGGACTCGGCGGCGGGTTGCTGCCCGGCGTGTTCGCAGGGATGGCGGTCGCGGACCTGGCCACTTACGTGACGACGTCGCTCCAGCTGGCACTGGCCTTCCCCGACGCGAGCAGTGGGTTCGCCGGTGCCGCCGTCAAGTTCCTGGGCGTCTTCGCCATCACTCAGATCCCGCTGGCGATCGGCGAAGGGCTGCTCGGGGTGCTGCTCTTCCGGGTGCTGACGGTCAATGCCCGGCCCGAGCTGGAGCGACTCGGCGTGCTCAAGTCATGAACCGCCGGAGGCTGGTCACGGTGCTGCTGGTCCTGGGCGTCGTCGCGCTGTTCGCCGTCCCGCTGATCGCGGGCGGTCCGGCGGACTACACCGGCACGGACAACCAGGCGACGACGGTGATCCAGCAGCAGGACCCCGGTTACGAACCGTGGTTCCACTCGGTGCTCCCCCCGCTGTCGCCGTCGGTCGAGTCGGGGTTGTTCGCGGTGCAGGCGGCGCTCGGCGGCGCGGTGCTGGGCTACGTCCTGGGGCGGCTGCGGGGGCGGCGAGCCGTCCGCGAGGCGTCCACGTCGGAGACGCCAGGAGCCGGCGCCACCGGGGATGGGCCGCAGTGACCGGGCTGGCCATCGACGACGCGGCGTGGAGCAGCGCCTGGCGGCGGCGTGCGCCCGGCGACAAGCTGCTGCTCTGCCTGGGCCTCACGGTGTGCGCGCTCGCGCTGCCGGCGTGGCCGGGCAGCCTGCTGGTCGGGCTCACGGCGGTCGTCCTCGCGCTCGGTCCCGCACGGGTGCCGGCCCGGACCTTCGGCCGGGCGGTGCGGCTACCGCTGGCCTTCATCGTCGTCGGTGCGCTGACGGCCGTGGTCGAGGTCGGGTCGGGTGGCGTCGGCTGGGCACCGGACGCCGGCGCGCGGGCCGGTTCGCTCATCGGCCATGCCGTGGCCGGGAGCGCGGCGGTCCTGCTGCTGGCGACGACCACCCCGATGTCGGATCTGCTGCCGGAGCTGCGCCGACTACGGGTGCCCGAGGCCGTCGTGGAGGTCGCCTCGGTCGTCTACCGGCTGCTGTTCGTGCTGCTGGAGAGCCTGCGCACCATCCGCGAGGCGCAGACCGCGCGGATGGGCTACTCGTCGCTGCGCCGCTCGTACCGCTCCTCGGGGGCCCTCGCCGCCGCCGTCCTCACCCGTTCGTGGGACCGGGCCCGGCGGATGCAGGAAGGGCTCGCCGGCCGCGGCATGGAGACCGGCCTACGGGTGCTGCCCGAGGTGCTGCCCTCCTCGCGCAGCTTCCTGGCGGTCTCCGTCCTCGGACTGGCCGGGATCGTCACGGTGGGTCTGGTGGTCCCATGAGCCATCGGACACTGACCGCCGAACGCCTCGTGGTCGGCTACGAGCGCGGACGGCCGGTGCTGGACGGCGCCTCGCTGACCATCCCGGCGGGACGCCGGCTCGCCGTGCTGGGAGCCAACGGATCGGGGAAGACGACGCTGCTGCGCTGCCTGTCCGGGGCGCTCCGGCCCTTCTCCGGGGCCGTGACCGTGGACGACGTGCCGCTGGAGCACTCCCGGCGCGGCCTCCGGGCCCACCGGCAGGAGGTGCAACTGGTCCTGCAGGACCCCGACGACCAGCTGTTCAGCGCCTCGGTGGCCCAGGACGTGTCGTTCGGGCCGCTGAACCTCGGCCTCGACGAGGACGCCGTCCGCGAGCGGGTGGCCGAGGCGCTGCAACTGCTCGCCGTCGACCACCTCGCCGGGCGCCCGACGCATCAGCTCTCCTTCGGGGAGCGCAAGCGGGTCGCGATCGCCGGCGCCGTCGCGATGCGCCCCTGCGTACTGCTGCTGGACGAACCGACGGCCGGACTCGACCCGTCCGCGGTCGCCGAGGCGCTGGCCGCGCTCACCCGGCTGCAGCAGCACGACGCGACGGTCGTCATGAGCACCCACGACGTGGACCTCGCGCTGCGCTGGGCCGACGAGGTCGCCGTCGTCGTCGACCGGGCAGTGGTCCAGGGCCGCCCGGAGGACGTACTCGGGGACGACGACCTGCTCGCCCGTGCACGGCTGGGCCGGCCGTGGGCGCTGACGGTGGGCGCCCGCCTGCGCGACCTCGGACTGCTTCCCGACGCCGCCCTCCCGCGCGACGTCGCCGGGCTCCTGGCCGCCCTGCCCCAGCAGCCCACGGTGCCCAGATGACGACGGTGGGGGTCGGCGCCGTCTCCGGGGTCACCGCCGAGGAGGTGCTGGCCGCGGTCGACGCCGTCCTTCCGCCGGGCACGGACGACGTCCGGCTGGCCACCCTGGATGCCAGGGCCGTGGAGCCCGGGATCGTCTCCGCGGCCGCCCTCCGTGGGTGGCCGGTGACAGGGCATCCGGCCGAGCGCCTGGCCCGCGTCGACGTGCCCTCGCCGTCCTCGCGTGTCGCGGCGGCGGTCGGCACGCCGTCGGTCGCCGAGGCCGCGGCGCTGCTCACCGGCGGATCGCTGCTCGTCGGGAAGACCGTGCACGGACGCGTGACGGTGGCGGTGGCGGATGACTGACTGTGCCCACGACGACCTGGACCACCACGGGGACGCCGAACTCGCTCCTGGCCTGACCGACCTCGCGGTCAACGTCCGGGCCGGGACGCCGCCGCCCTGGCTGCGCGACGTGCTGCGGACGTCGCTCGACGGGTGCGCGGGCTACCCGGACGCGGGACCGGCCCGCGCGGCGGTGGCCGCCGCCCACGGCCGCGAGCCGGCGG
>JAOPWM010000252.1 GCA_025965695.1 Blastococcus sp. | reverse complement strand
CGCCACCGCCCGCTGGCGGGACGAGGTGGGCCGGCTCGAGCGTGCCGTCGAGGATGCCGCCCGCCCTCGTCTGCCGGACGACACCGCCGCCGGCCTGGTGGTCGGGCTGGCGCACCCCGAGCGGCTCGCCCGGCGCCGGCCGGGCAGTACCGGCACCTACCTCATGGCCGCCGGAACTGGCGCCGAGCTGTCCCCCGGGACAGCGCTGACCGGGACTCCGTGGCTGGCCATCGCCGTTGCCGACCGGTCCCCCGGTCGACGGGACGCGCGGGTGCGGTCGGCCGTCGCGATCGACGAGGCGACCGCGCTGGAGGCCGGCACCGCGCTGCACATGGAGCGCACTGAGGTGACCTGGCGCAACGGCGACGTGTACAGCGCGCGCGTGGAGCGGCTGGGCGCGATCGTGCTGGCCGAGCGGCCACTGCCCGATCCGGACCCGGCCGACGTGGCCGTCGCTGTCGCCGAGGGCCTGCGCCTCGAGGGGCTCGAGCTGTTGAACTGGACGCCTGCCGCGCTCCAGCTACGGGCCCGCTTGGCGGCCGCACACGCCGGACTCGGGAATCCGTGGCCGGCCGTCGACGACGAGGTGCTGCTCGCCGCGATCGACGTGTCGCATGCCCGCAGCCGAGCCGACCTCACCCGCCTGGACGTCGTCGCGGCCCTGCGTGCGCTGGTCCCGTGGCAGGTCGCCGGTGAACTCGACCTCGTCGTGCCCGAACGGGTCGCGGTCCCCACCGGCTCCCGGATCCGGATCGACTACGCCGATCCGGACGTCCCGACGCTCTCCGTGCGGGTGCAGGAGGTGTTCGGCTGGGCACAGGCACCGCTGATCGCCGGCCGTCCGCTGCGGCTGCAGCTGCTCTCCCCCGCCCAGCGGGTCGTCGCCACGACCGCGGACCTCGCCGGGTTCTGGGTCACCGGCTACCCCGCCGTCCGTAGCGAGCTGCGTGGCCGCTACCCGCGCCACCCGTGGCCGGAGGACCCGGCAGTGGCATCGGCCACGAACCGAGCACGGCCGCGGGCCTGAGGCTGCAGGCTCTGCCTCACCCGGCGAGGATCGCCGGGTGACACCGACACCGACCACCGACGAGTGGGGCATCGACGCGAGCTGGCTGGATGCGCTGGACAAGGAACATCAGGTAGCGCAGGCCACCATCGACTGCCTGCGCGAGGTGATCGGCACACCACCGGCCGACCTCGAGGAGCGCGCACCGATCGTCGCCCGCCCCGGTGACGCGCTGGAGATCGACGACGCCGACGTCGTCTGCGAGGACGGCGAGGTGCGGCACATCGACGGCGAGCTGCCGCCCGACTTCCCGCTCGGCTACCACTGGCTGCAATCCCCCGAGGGCCGCCGGCGCCGGCTGATCGTCTCCCCCGGCCGCTGCTGGCTGCCCGAAGACCGGCGCTGGGGCTGGGCGGTACAGCTCTACGCGGCCCGCAGCCGCGCCAGCTGGGGCATCGGCGACCTCGCCGACCTCCGTGCCGTTCGCCGGATGGCCGCCGACCAGGGCGCCGGCTTCCTGCTGATCAACCCTCTGCACGCCGTCGCGCCGACGGCAGGGCAGGAGGCCAGCCCGTACCTGCCGGCCACCCGCCGCTTCCGGAACCCGATCTACCTGCGGGTCTCCGAGGTGCCCGGCGCCGACGCGGTCGACCTCGAGGACGCCGCCGGGCGGGCGCTGTCGGACGGACCGTTGATCGACCGGGACGCGATCTGGGCCCGCAAGCGCGAGGTGCTGATGCGCATCTTCTTCGCCCACGGCGGCGGCGAGGCGTTCACCCGGTGGCGCAAGGAGCAGGGACAGACGCTGCAGGACTGGGCGACCTGGGCCGCGATCGCCGAGGAGCACGGGGGCGACTGGCACACCTGGCCCGAGGAGCTGCGCCGTCCCCAGGGCCCGGAGCTCGCCCACTACGTCGAGCAGCACGGCGCCGTCGTCGCCTTCCACGCCTGGCTGCAGTGGGCGCTGGAGCTGCAGTTCACCGCCGCCGCCCACGGCATGACCGTCATCCAGGACCTGCCGATCGGCGTCTCCGGGGGCGGCGCGGACGCCTGGGCGTGGCAGGAGGTGCTTGCCGAGGGCGTCAGCGTCGGGGCTCCCCCGGACGCGTTCAACTCCCAGGGCCAGGACTGGGGCTCCCCGCCGCTGAGCCCCTGGCGGCTGCGGGACGCGGACTACGAGCCGTTCATCCAATCGATCCGCGCCACGATGGCCGGGGCCGGCGGCCTGCGGATCGACCACGTCATGGGGCTCTTCCGGCTCTGGTGGGTGCCGGCCGGCGGTTCCGCGGCGGAGGGCGCCTACGTCCGCTACCCGTCGGAGGACCTGCTGGACATCGTGGCGCTGGAGAGCCACCGCGCGCAGGCGCTCGTGGTGGGCGAGGACCTGGGCACGGTCGAGGACGGCGTCCGCGAGGCCATGGCGGAGCACGGCGTCCTGTCCTACCGGCTGCTCTGGTTCGAGGACGACGCCCCCGCCGAGTGGCCGACCGAGGCCATGGCCGCCATCACCACCCACGACCTGCCGACGGTCGCCGGCCTCTGGACCGGGGAGGACGTCGAGGAGCAACGCGAATACGGCATGGGCACCGAGGACGAGCTCGAGCGCGGCCGGACCTCGCTGTTGGAGCACCTGCCGGGGCTCGCGGACGGCGCACCGGCCGAGCAGGCGGTGGAGCAGGCGCACCGGCTGCTGGCCGGGGCCCCCGCCAAGCTCCTGTCGGCCACGCTGGACGACGCGGTCGGCGAACTCCGGCGGCCGAACATGCCCGGCGCCGGGGATCGGCCGAACTGGTCGCTGCCCCTGCCCGTCCTGGTGGAGGACCTGGCGGCCCACCCCCTCGTGCAGACGGTCACCCGGACCCTCGCCGAAGGCGTCTCGCGGCGGGCCACCGTCGACTGATTCCTGCCGAGTGTCGTCGAACGCATGTTCGACCACCGTGCGAGACTGCTGCCATGGCCGGCGGCATGCTTCCAGGGCGCTCCGGGCGTTCCCTGGGTGAGCGGGCGGCCAATTCCGGCGTGCGGCCGGCGCCTGCTCCACCCCAGGAGCGGGTGCCGGCCGATCCCGGTGCGGCGCGCGCCTACCCGTCGGCCGGTGAGGGTGGCGAGGGGCGGCACTGCTGGGTGCGCAACCCGCCGGACGGTCCGGGCATCTGGCCCGGCCTGCTCGTCGAGTGGCGGCAGCGCGACGGCGCGTGGCAGGGCCGGGTGGCCTACACCGTGGCGGGTCCGCACGGCCCGGTGCTCGTGGAGGCCTGGCTGCCCGCGGCCCGCCTCGAGCCGCGCTGATCACGGTTGGCCGCGGCGTGGACTGGCTATGGCCGGAGAGTCAGATCCCCTTTCGGACGGAGGACCGATGACCGCCCCCGACGACCGACCGACCCTCGACGACGTCATCGACCCCGAGGAGCACCCGACCCGCGACCGCACCCAGCACGCGAAGGATCCGCACCCCAGCGACGAGACGCTCGAGCACCGTACCGAGCACGAGCGCCAGGCCGTCGACTCCGACGACGCCGATCCGGCCGGAGCCGAGCAGCACTCGGCGACCGACTGACCGGCGTGCGGACGAGCGGCTAGCGGCCGGCCCGGGCGCGATGGCGGGCCGCCCGCCGGGCCGACGCCGCGCGACGCCGGACCGACTCGGCCGCCTCACGCCTCTGCGCCGCCTGATGGCGGGCGGCGGTTGCGGTCCCCGGCGGGAACCCGGCCCGCACGATCCGGTTCTCGACGGTCTCGGGCATGTAGGCCAGCGAGAAGAACAGACCCAGGAACACCCCGCCCAGGGCGGCCATCCCGCGCATCCAGAACGGACCGGGAACGAAGATCAGCACCGCCGCGATGGGGATCGCGAGCTGCGCCATCGAACGCGTCAGGTGCCGCAGCGCCCAGGTGCGGGTGGTGGTGTCGCGGTAGACCCAGGCGGCGTACCGGCGCGGGAGCGCTCCGCCGAAGGCGTACCAGACCCAGCGGAACGGGTCGGGACGGCGGACGTCGCCGGAGGGCGGAGCGACGACCGTCTGTGCCGGAGGGGTGCGGGGTTCCACATCCCCAATGGTGCCCCCGTCAGCGGGCGTCTGCGGCGATCGACTGGTTGGTTTGCCTTGTGAGAAGGCTGACTCCCGACGACGTCGCCTGCTGGGTGGTCAAGACCCGCCGACCGCCGTCGGACCTCGTGCACGGGTGGAGGCCCGGCACCGAGCAGCACGTGACCCGGTGTCTGCGCCCGTCCTACCGGCTGGACCTGATGGCTGCAGGTCAGCCGTGCGTGCTGTGGCTCAGCGGTCGCGACCGACCGGGAGTGCACGCCGTGGGCGAACTGTCCGGCTCCCCGGGTCGGGACGCCGCAGGCCCCGTCGTATCCGTGCGGCTGACACTGGTGGCCGAACCGGTGGATCGCGCGGATCTGCTGGCCGACCCCGTCGCCCGGGACGCGGAGGTGCTCCGCATGCCGGCGGGGAGCAACCCGTCCTGGCTCTCCTGGCCGCAGTACGACGCGGTCCTCTTCCGACTCCAGGCCCGGGAGCGTGCCGCCGGCCTGGGACCATGGATGCCGTGAACCCGAACCGCCTCCGCTGGGGCGCTCTGGCCTGGCTCCTGACGCTGCAGTTCTTCGTCGTGGAGGCGATCGCCCAGTCCCGCTACAAGGGCTCCTACTCGCGCACCGACGACGTCATCAGCGCTCTGGGCGCACGCGATTCGGCCGCGCACCAGCTGATGAACGCCTCGTTCGTCGTGCAGGCTGCGCTGATCCTGGCCGGCACCCTGCTGCTCCGGCCGGTGCTGCTGCGTGGGGCCGCGCAGGTGGCGCCGGTGCTGCTGGCGGCCTCGGCGGTCGGCGTCCTGCTCGTCGGGGTCTTCCCGACCGACGGCAACTCGCTGGTGCACGCGATCGGGGCGGTCGCGCACCTGGTCGGCGGTGGGCTCGGGCTGATCGCGCTGGCCTACGCCGTGCGCCCCCGGTCGGAGGTCCTCGGGACGACGCTGGCACTGCTGGGCCTGGTCGGCACCGCCGCGACGGTCTTCTTCCTGACCGGTGTCACGGAGTACCTGGGCGAGGGCGGCACGGAGCGGGTGGCCGCCTACCCCATCCCCCTCGGCCTGGCGCTGGCGGGGATGATGCTGTGGCGCATCGCCAGGCCGGGGTCGGCCGATCGGCCGGACCGGCGGGCGGAGCGCGACGCGGCACGGGCGGAGCAGG
>JAOPWM010000241.1 GCA_025965695.1 Blastococcus sp. | reverse complement strand
GGCCGCCGCCAGTCGCCGCCGCCGGGGACGCCCCGCCGCCCCGGGGGTCAGCGGTGAGCGCGCCCTCGACGCGCCCGCTGAGCATCGTCCTGGCGGGTGGGGGCACCGGGGGTCACATCGAGCCGATGCTTGCCCTCGCCGACGCCCTGCGCCGCCGGTCCGACGGAGGAGCGGACCTCCGGATCACGTGCCTGGGCACCGCCCGGGGCATGGAGACCCGGCTGGTGCCGGCCCGCGGCTACGACCTGCGGCTGATCCCGCCGGTGCCGCTGCCGCGCAAGCCCACCCTCGACCTGTTCCGGGTGCCCGGGCGGGTGTGGCGCTCGGTCGCCGAGACCCGCGCACTGCTGGCGGAGCTCGAGGCCGACGTCGTCGTCGGCTTCGGCGGTTACGTGGCGCTGCCGGCCTACCTCGCCGCCCGACGGGCGAAGGTCAGGCGGACCGGGATACCCATAGTCGTACACGAGCAGAACGCGCTACCGGGCCTCGCGAATCGCGTCGGGGCCCGGTTCGCCGCTCGGGTCGCGGTCACCGTTGCCGGAACTCCGCTGCACAAGGGCGAGCACGTCGGCATGCCCCTGCGCACGGCGGTCAGCACGCTGGACCGGTCGGCCCGCCGTGCCGAGGCCCGTGCCGCTTTCGGCCTGGACGCCGACCGGCCCACGCTGCTGGTCTTCGGCGGTTCGCAGGGGGCGGCCAGGCTGAACCACGCCGCGGTCGCGGCTGCCGACGCGCTGACCGCCGCCGGCGTCCAGGTGCTGCACGCGCGCGGGCCGAAGAACACCGACGTGACGGTTCCTGCCCGCCCGGCGGGTAGTGCGCCGTACGTTGTCGTCGACTATCTGGAGCGCATGGACCTCGCCTACGCCGCCGCCGATCTCGCCCTGTGCCGGGCGGGCGCGGTGACGGTCGCCGAATTGTCCGCCGTCGGCCTGCCCGCGGCGTTCGTCCCCCTGCCCATCGGCAACGGCGAGCAGCGCCGCAACGCCCTGCCGGTGATCGAGGCCGGCGGGGGCCTGCTGGTGGAGGACGCCGACCTCGACGCCGCGTGGATCGGGGCGCACCTGATCCCACTCCTGTCCGAGCCGTCGGCGCTGGCCGGGTACGCGGAGAACGCGGCGGCGGCCGGAGTCGCGGACGCGGACGAACGACTGGCCGACATCGTGGTGGCGGTGGCGGTGGCAGGGCGATGAGCGCCGAGGATGTGGCGGCCTGGTCGGACCCGGTGCCGTCGCTGGCGGAGCTGGGCGCAGTGCACTTCGTGGGCATCGGCGGCGCCGGGATGAGCGGTATCGCGCGGATCCTGCTGGCCCGCGGTGTCCGGGTCTCCGGCAGCGACCGGCGCGACACCCCGACCCTGCTCGCGCTGCGGGCGCTGGGCGCCAGGGTCGAGGTCGGGCACGACCGGGCCCACCTCGGCGACGCCGACACCGTCGTGGTCTCCACAGCGATCCGGGCCGACAACCCCGAGCTGGCGGCCGCCCGCGAGCGCGGGCTGCGGGTCCTGCCCCGCGCGGTGGCCCTGGCGGCGGTCATGGCCGGACGGCGCAGCGTCGCCGTGGCCGGGACGCACGGGAAGACGTCGACGACCTCGATGCTGACCGTCGCCGTGCAGGCCTGCGGGGTCGACCCGTCCTTCGCCATCGGCGGCGACCTCAACGAGTCGGGCAGCAACGCGCACGCGGGGGAGGGCGACATCTTCGTCGCCGAGGCCGACGAGAGCGACCGGTCCTTCCTGCTGCTCGCGCCGTTCGGCGCGATCGTCACCAACGTCGAGGCCGACCACCTCGACAACTACGGCGACCTGGCCGCGGTGGAGGCCGCTTTCGACCGCTTCCTCGGGACGGTCGGCGAGTCGGGCTTCGTGGTCGTCTGCGCCGACGACCCGGGTGCCGCGCGGCTCCGCGGCGTGCCGACCGCGGCGCGACTGCGCACCTACGGCCGGACGGCGGACGCCGACCTGCGGCTGACCGACCTCGACGTCGCCCCCGCGGGCACGAGCTACACGGCCACCCTGGACGGCCGGGACCTGGGCCGTGTGCGGATCCAGCTGCCGGGTGAGCACATGGCCCTGAACAGCGCCGCGGCCCTGCTGGCCGGACTCGAGCTCGGGCTGCCGGCCCAGGAACTGATCGAGGGCTTGGCCCGGTTCGGTGGCGTGCACCGCCGCTTCGAGCTGAAGGGGGTGGTGGCCGGCGTCCGTGTCTACGACGACTACGCCCATCACCCCACCGAGGTCACCGCGCAGCTGAAGGCCGCACGTGCGGTGGTCGGCAGCGGCCGGCTCGTGGTGGCCTTCCAGCCGCACCTCTACAGCCGGACCCGCGAATTCGCCGAGGGCTTCGGTGCGGCACTGGGGCTGGCCGACGAGGTCGTGGTCATGGACGTCTACGGCGCCCGGGAGGACCCGGTGCCCGGCGTGACCGGTGCCCTCGTCGCCGACGTCGTCCCGCTGCCGGCCGGCCGGGTGCTGTTCGAGCCCTCCTGGTCGGCCGCGGCTCCCGCGCTGGCGCAGCGGGCCCGTCCGGGCGATCTGGTCCTGACGATGGGCGCCGGTGACGTGTCGATGGTGGGGCCGGAAGTACTGGAAGCCCTGCGGGCACAGGAAGCCCTGCGGGCACAGGAAGCCCTGCGTGGACAGGAAGTTCCGCGCGGGCAGGAGTCCCTGCGCGGAAGGGACGACCCGGCGGACGCGGTCCGGTGAACCGGACCGGAACGACGACCCGGGACCGCACCGGCCGGTCGCGGCGGCCGGCCGAGCGCCGTCCGCCCGCTGCGGTGACCCCGCTGGCCCGCAGGCGACGGGTGCGGCCGCGCAGCCGCCACCGGCGTCCCATCCAGCTGGCGCTCGCTGTCCTGGCGCTCGTCGCCGTCGTCTGGGTGCTCGTGGCCGGCCCGATTCTGGGGGTGAGCACGGTGCAGGTGGACGGGGTCACGACCCTGCCCGCCGACCAGGTGCGGGAGACCGCCGGCATCGCGCCGGGTACACCCCTCCTGCGGGTCGACGTCGAGGCCGCCCGGGCCAGGATCGCGCGGTTGCCGTCGGTGGCGTCGGTGGAGGTCACCCGCGGCTGGCCGCGCACCGTCGTCGTCACGGTGGTGGAGCGCGTGCCGATCGCGATCGTGGGGGAGCCCGGACGCCGGTCGCTGGTCGACGGCGAGGGCGTGCTGTTCGACACGGTGACCGGGGAGCCCCCCGCCGGGGTGGTGCCGCTGGACGTCGCCCATCCGGGACCCGGTGACCCGGTGACGATGGCCGCGCTGGCTGCGGTGGGTGCGCTCCCGGTCGACCTCCGGCGCGATGTCGCATCTGCTACGGCCACCACCGCCGAGAACATCTCGCTGACCCTCGCCGATGGCACGCTGGTCCGCTGGGGTGGCCCGGAGGAGTCCGACCTGAAGGGCGCCGCACTGGCGGCGCTGCTCGGGAAGCTCGCGGCCGGTGACCTGCAACCCGCGGCGACGATCGACGTCAGCACGCCCTCGGCCGTCGTCCTCCGCTAGGGGCGACTCCCTTGGAGCGCGTGCCTTCCGGGGTTCCGGTCGCTGACCGTGCCTCCGTGCCTGCGCAGGGCGTGCGCGGCCCCCCGCGACCGACACGCCCGCCTTCGCGACACGCCCGACACGCAACATCTCTTTTCCGAGTTCCCGGGTCGAGTGCGCATGCGGGTCTGGACCCCGGCATGAGACGTTTCCAAGGCGGGTCGTCACAGCTAGTGTTGCCGATGTGACCACTGGGTCGCGAGTGTTCGGTGCGATCCGGCCCTATCGACACGCCGACCCCAGGAGGGTGCTTGTAGCGCCCATCGGCGCGCACCTAACTTCGTCCAGGTCGACCGAGTTGACATAACTGTAAGGCTGAACTTGAGGATGAGGGTCCAGTTGGGGAGCGCCGCATGACACCTCCGCACAACTATCTAGCGGTCATCAAGGTCGTCGGCATCGGCGGCGGCGGGGTGAACGCGGT
>JAOPWM010000167.1 GCA_025965695.1 Blastococcus sp. | reverse complement strand
TGTGTCCGAGGGGGGACTTGAACCCCCACGCCCGATAAAGGGCACTAGCACCTCAAGCTAGCGCGTCTGCCATTCCGCCACCCGGACGAGTGCCGGTTCAGACTACCGGACCGGTGGAGCCGTCATGCGCACCCCTCCTCGCGTCGGTAGTGGCGGGCGAACTCAGGCCGCGGCGACGGCCACGCGGCCGCGGCCGGCACGCTTCGCGTCGTACAGCGCGGCGTCCGCATCGTGGTAGAGCGTGCGCAGGTCGCCCGACCGCTCGGGCACGTGGGCCACGCCGAGGCTGATCGACAGCGCCAGCAGCGTCCCGTCCGGCAGGGGGAGGGGCGTCGAGCGGACGGCCAGGAGCAGACCCTCGGCCCGCCGCGAGGCCACGTCCGCCGTGCAGTCGCGGAGCAGGACGGCGAGTTCGTCGCCGCCGAGCCGCGACAGCACGGCGTCGTCGGTGCGGACCTGTTCGCGCAGGACGCGGGCCAGGTGGACGAGCACGTCGTCACCGACCGGGTGCCCGTGCGAGTCGTTGATCGTCTTGAAGGAGTCCACGTCGATGAGGACAAGGGCCGTGCCGGAGCCCACGGGCCGGATGAGCGTCGTCTCGAGTGCCTCGTCGAAGACGCGGCGGTTCACCAGGCCGGTCAGTGCGTCGACCCGGGCCTGCTCCTGCAGTGCGTCGACCAGCCTGTCCCTGACCCCGTTCGCGCGGACCAGCATCACCGCCATGACCACGAGCACCGCGCCGAAGAAGACGACGTCCGTTGCGGCGTCGCCGGCCGGCAGCAGGAGGAACAGGGTCACGCAGTCCGACCACACCGCGGTGCCGGTCACCAGGATGACGGCGCCCTTGCGAAGGTGCGAAGCGGCCCACAGCACCGGGAACGCGAGGAACGCCTGTGAAGCCGCCGTCGTGTCGCGGGTCAGCAGGTTGAGCAGGCAGACCAGGAGCACGCCCGTGACGGCCATGACCGAGCCCGCCCCGATGCGGTCCAGCCGCACCGGGTCGATGAGCATCCAGGCCGCGGCACCAGCGGCGAGCAGCAGGACGACGAGCCAGCCGACCGCCGTGGCCAGGGGGCTGATCGACGTCTGCCCGAAGGTGTTGAGGCCCGCGACGACACCGGCGCAGACGGCGAGGATCAGCACCGCGCTGCGCGCGGCAGCGTGGGGATCACGAGCCCGCAGCTCTGGCAGCATCCTCATCGTCGAGGTATCGGCACCGGGGTGCGCGGAGTCGATGAGCTCTCACCCGATCGGGGGGTCCCTGGTTGGTGGCACGATCGGCGCATGGCCGAGCCGACCGCTGCCCCCCTTGCCGCCGCTCAGGGCGAGGTCGCCGGACTGCTGTCCGACCTCATCCGGATCGACACGACGAACACCGGTGACACCGCCACGAGCGCGGGGGAGCGGGTCGCCGCCGAATGGGTCGCCTGCAAGCTCGCCGACGTCGGCATCGAGTCCCAGATCTGCGAGTCCGAACCGGGCCGGGCCAGCCTCGTCGCCCGCATCGAAGGAACGGATCGCTCCCGCCCCGCATTGCTGGTGCACGGCCATCTGGACGTCGTCCCGGCCGACCCCGCCGAGTGGAGCGTCCACCCGTTCTCGGGTGAGGAGCGGGACGGCTACATCTGGGGCCGGGGCGCGGTCGACATGAAGGACATGGACGCCATGGTCCTGGCGCTGGTCCGCGACTGGGCCCGCACCGGGGTCCAGCCGCCGCGCGACATCGTCCTGGCCTACGTCGCCGACGAGGAGGCCGGCGGCAAGCTCGGCGCCCGCTGGCTGGTCGACGAGCACCCCGACCTGTTCGAGGGCTGCACCGAGGCCATCAGCGAGGTCGGCGGGTTCAGCATCACCGTCCGCGACGACCTGCGGCTCTACCTCGTGCAGACCGCGGAGAAAGGTCTGGCCTGGATGCGGCTGACGGCCGGTGGCAAGCCCGGCCACGGCTCCTTCGTGCACGACGACAACGCCGTCACCCGGCTCTGCGAGGCCGTCGCCCGGCTCGGCTCGACCCGGCTGCCCACCGTTCTCACCCCGCCGATGCGGCAGTTCCTCGACGCGGTCAGCGACGCCTACGGCATCGAGATCGATCCGGACGAGCCGGAGGAGGCGCTGGCCCGGCTCGGCAGCATCAGCCGGATGATCGGCGCGGCCCTGCGCAACACGGCCAACCCCACGATGCTCGACGCCGGTTACAAGGCCAACGTCATCCCGGGGACGGCGAGCGCGACGGTCGACGGCCGGTTCCTCTACGGCCAGCAGGACGAGTTCGAGCGCCAGCTCACCGGCCTCATCGGCGAGGGGATCCAGCGGGAGTGGCTCGTGCACGACCAGGCCGTGGAGACGACGTTCGACGGCCCCCTCGTCGACCAGATGGTCGCCGCCCTCAAGTCCGAGGACGACGGCGCGCGGCCGGTGCCGTTCACGATGAGCGGCGGTACCGACGCGAAGAGCTTCGAGCGGCTCGGGATGCGCTGCTTCGGGTTCTCGCCGCTGCGGCTCCCGCCGGACCTGGATTTCGCCTCGCTCTTCCACGGCATCGACGAGCGGGTGCCGGTGGAGTCGCTGCAGTTCGGGATCCGGGTGTTGGACCGCTTCCTCCGGAACGCGTGATTCGATGCTGGGGTGACCTCTCCCACTCCTGCTGCCGGATCCGTCGCTCTCGTCACGGGAGGGACCGGCGGCTTCGGCCGCGCCCTCGCCGCGAAGCTCCGGACGCTCGACGTCACCGTCGTCCTCGCCGATCTCGACAGCGACCGCGCCCGCGCGGTCGCTGCTGACCTGGGCGCCCACCTCGTCACCCTGGACGTCACCGATCGCGCCGCGAACAAGGCCGTCGTGGAACGGGTGGAGGCCGAGCACGGCCGGCTCGACGCCGCGTTCCTCAACGCAGGCATCGCCGGGAAGTCCCGCGACACCCTCGACGTCGACGAGTTCCTTCGTGTCGTCGAGATCGACCTGCTCGGCGTCGTCTACGGCACCGAGGCCGCGCTGCCCGCGCTACGCCGGGCCGGCGGTGGCTCGATCGTCGTGACGGCGTCCCTGGCCGGGCTGTCCCCGATGGCCACCGACCCGGGCTACAGCGTGGCCAAGGGCGGCGCGGTCGCGTTCGTCCGGTCGATGGCCCCGCGGCTGATCGGCGACGGCATCTCGATCACCGCCATCTGCCCGGGCTTCGCCGACACCGCGATCATCGACCCGATCCGCGAGGAGTTCGAGAAGGCCGGCTTCCCGGTGCTCACCGCCGACGAGGTCGCCGACGCGATGATCGCCGCCTGGACGTCGGGCGAGCCGGGCGCCGCGTACATCATCCAGCCGGGCATCGGCGCCGTCCCGTACAAGTTCAAGGGCGTTCCCTCGGCGAAGACGGCCAGTGGCGAGACCGCCGTCGTCCCCGAGGCGCTGCGGCCGCCGTCCATGCGCTGACGTTCCACGCCGGACCGGGTGACGGCGGTCACGGGGCGTCTGGCAGGGTCGCCCGCATGCGTGCATGGCGGGTCCACGAGCTCGGTGATCCCTCGAAGGTCATGAGCCTCGACGACATCGATCAGCCCACCCCCGGTGAGGGCCAGGTGCTGGTCAAGGTGCGTGCGGCGGCGCTGAACTTCCCCGACGTCCTCATGGCGATGGGGATGTACCAGGAGAAGCCGCCGCTGCCCTACATCCCCGGCGTCGAGCTGTGCGGGGAGATCGTCGGCACGGGCCAGCGGGTCATCGGCTCGCCGTCCGGTGGCCCCGGCGCGTTCGCCGAGTACGCGCTCATGGACGCCGACGCCACGTGGCCCGCGCCCGAGGGGCTGTCCGACGAGAAGGCGGCCTCGCTCTACCTGACCTACCAGACCGGCTACGTCGGGCTGCACCGCCGGGCGAACCTGCAGGCGGGGGAGTGGCTGCTCGTCCACGCCGGCGCCGGCGGGGTCGGGACGGCGGCGATCCAGCTGGGCAAGGCCGCGGGCGCGAAGGTGATCGCCACCGCCG
>JAOPWM010000141.1 GCA_025965695.1 Blastococcus sp. | reverse complement strand
CGCGATGCGTCCCGCGCCGTCGCAGGCCGCGTCGAGCCGGAGTCGCAGCACGCCCTCGTCGACGACGGCGGCCAGGTCGGCGTCCGGGATGACGATGTGCGAGACCTCGTGGTGGGCCACCCGCACGCACCCCTTGCCGGCCTGCTTGGCGGCGCGCAGCGCCTCGTCGGCCTCGCGGAAGGCGATCTGGCCGCCGGCGGCACCGAGTTCGGCGACGCCCACGCTGGCGCCGACGGCGAAGGCCCATTCGCTGGTGCGGTGCGGCATGCCGAGGACGTCGACGACGCGCTGGGCGACGTCCTCGGCCTCGTCGATCGAACCGGTGACGAGGACGGCGAACTCGTCGCCGCCGAGGCGGGCGACCAGATCGTCCTCGCGGACGACGGTGTGGAGCCGGCGGGCCACCTCGACGAGGAGCTGGTCGCCGGCCTCGTGCCCGGCGACGTCGTTGACGGCCTTGAACCCGTCGAGGTCGAGCACCAGCAGGCAGCGCTGCTCGATCGAGAGCGTGCCCATCTCCTGGAACAGCATCGCGCGGTTGGGCAGCGCGGTGAGGTGGTCGGTGTAGGCCATCCGCTCGAGCTCGCGCTCGCGGCGGCGGCGCTTGGTGACATCGCGCAGGTACAGCACGCGGCGGTCGCTGCCGGGACGCTCGGTGGAGGTGACCTCGACCTCGCGGGGAGCGGCGGCGTCGTCCTGGCGGACGCGGAAGTGCAGCGGCGGACCGTCCCCGGCGCGGTGGTCCATGGTCGCGGCGCGAACGGACTCTCGGTCGTCGGGGTCGACGAGGTCGAGCAGGCTGGTCTCTGCGTCGTCGCAGTCGGCGCCCAGGCCGAGCAGGCTGCGGGCCGCCGGTGAGGTGAACAGCAGCCGGAAGTCGCTGTCCATGATGGCGATGCCGTCGGAGCTGGCCTCGATGAGTCCGCGGAAGTCCTCCTCGCTGCGGACGAGGTCCTCGGTGACCCGGCCGTCCTCCCGGATCCGGAGCACGAGGCGCACCGCCATCAGCGCGAAGACCGCGGCGAAGCCGAACTCGGCGCCGAGGGAGTGCGACTGGTCCCGCCACTCCATGAGCCCGAGGGCAATGGGGAGGCTGAGCATCGCCCCGACGACCAGGAACATGCCCAGCGGGCTCACCAGGGGAGCGCCGGCGCGCGCGGAGCGGTCGGCGAAGCGGGAGGGCGCGAATCCGGCCGCGATGACGACGGTCTGCAGGCTGAGGGCGACGGCGATGTCGGACCCGGCGGTCCACACCCAGGACGGCGAGATGATCGCCATGGCCTCGCAGCAGGCGGCGATCGCCTGCCAGGCGACGGCGCCGAGCATGACGCTGACCGAGCGGCGCAGCGCCGCGGTGGAGACGGTGCACAGGGCGCCGGCGCCACCGAGCATGACGGCGGCGTACCCGCCGTAGGCGAGCACGAGCGAGCGCAGATCGTCGGGTGCCCCGACCGGGTTCGCCAAGGGGGCCCGGAGGACCTCGGTGACGGTGAGCAGCGCGACGGTGATGATCAGGCCGTCGACGATCAGAGCCGGCCAGCGGGTGCGGCTGACCCGTCGGGCGAGCAGGCCGCAGGTGACCAGCGGGGAGCAGGCGCCGACGAACAGCACGACGTCGTCCATACCGAAGCCGTCGAACGCCGGGCCGGGGAAGAACCCGGCCAGCCACTGGGCGACCATGAACGCGACCGCACCGAAGGCCATGACTTGCCACGGCCGCGCCGCCTGCCGGTCCATGCCGCGGACGAGCCGGAACATGGTCCAGGCGGAGCTGGCGGCGACGGCGCCCAGGACGAGCTCGTCCCACTGCATGCCGGTGCCGTCGGGTGCGCTGAACGGAACGGTCAGGGCGAGGCCGAGCAAGGCGAGGGGCACGGTCCACCGCACCGCCCGCGGGATGTTCTTCAGTGCGGTCATGACGGCATCGCCGGTGATTGTGCCGGGACCTCGGCAATTGTGGCCGGATCCGTGCCGGGAAGTTCGACCCAGGCCTCCCACGCGCCGTCGGCGAGCTGCGCTGCCTCGAGCGGGCGTGAGAACACGTAGCCCTGCAGGTACCGGTGCCCCATGTCTCGGAGCAGCGTCAGGACGGCGGGGTTCGTGACTCCCTCGACGATGACCGGCAGGCCCAGGCTCGCGCCCAGCTGGAGCACCGCCCGGCACATCGCGCGGCGGGCGGGGTCGTGCTCGACGTTGGCCAGGAAGTACTGGTCCATCTTGAGCACGTCGACGGGCATGCCGACGAGGTAGGCCAGCGACGACCAGCCGGTGCCGAAGTCGTCGATGGCGATGCGGACGCCGAGCTGACGCAGGACGGTGAGGTCCTCCAGCACGTGGGAGTCGTCGAGCAGGACCGACTCGGTGATCTCGACGATGAGCCGGGATGACGGCAGGCCGCTGGTCTCCAGGGCGCTGATGACGTCGGGGACGAGTTCGCCGCTGCGGACCTGGCGGGCGGAGACGTTGACCGCGACGCCCAGATCGGTGTCGCCGAGGGCCGCGATGGTGGCGCAGGCCTCGCGCAGCACCCAGCGGCCGAGTTCGGTGATCAGCGGCGATTCCTCGGCCAGCGGCACGAATTCGGTGGGGGAGACGTCGCCGAACAGCGGGTGCCGCCAGCGCAGCAGCGCCTCGACGGAGACGGTGCGGTGCATGACGACGTCGACGACGGGCTGGAAGACCAGGCGCAGCTCGCCGCGGGTGAGCGCGCCGTCGAGGTCGGTGCGCAGGGCGTCGCGACGGTCCTGCTCGATGCGCAGGGCGTCGAGGTAGCGGTGGACCGAGCCGGGGCCGGCGGTGCGGGCGCTGCGGAGGGCGAGGTCGCCGCGGCGCAGTGCCTCACCGGTGTCGACGTCGGCCGGCAGCGCGGTGACGCCGCCCACGGCGGTCAGGTGGAGGACGCCGCCGGGGATCGGCAGGGGGCCGACGGCGGAGACGAGGCGGGCGGCCACGGTCTCGGCGTCGGCGATGCTGCCGTCGACGAGGACGACGAAGTCGCCGTCCTTGCCGCGGGCCAGCCAGTCCTCGCCGCGCAGGGCGCGGGTGAGCCGGGCCGTGAGGGCGCGCAGGACGCCGGCCTCGGCCTCCGGGGCGAGGACCTCGGAGGCGAGGCCCTCGACGCCGACGAGGGCGAGGGCGAAGGGGCGGCCGGCCTGGCGCTGCACCGCGCCGAGCCGGCGGACCAGCGCGGCGCGGTTGGGCAGCCCGGTGACGGGGTCGGTGAGGGAGAGCTCGGCCAGCTCGGGGTCGAAGCCCGGCGCCGGGACGCGGGCGGTGACGTCGCGGCAGTACAGGACGAGCGCTCCGACGTCGGGGTCGGAGCGCAGGTCGCGGACGGTTGCCTGGATGAGTCGCCAGCGGCCGTCGGCATGCTTGGCACGGGCGGTGCGGACGGCGAAATCCGTGCCGTCGGTCAGCGGCGTGTTCAGCGCGCCGAAGAGGCTGGACCGGTCGTCGGGGTGGACGCCGCGGGTGACCGGCTGCCCGATCATGCGGGCGGGCTGGACACCGAGCAGGTCGGCCGCGGACTCCGAGGCGAAGGTGACGCGGAGCTTGTCGTCGAGGATGACGACCGGGTCGACGCTGCTCTTCACGAGAGTGCGGAACGAGGACTGGCTGCGCTGCAGGTCGCCGGTCAGGCGGCTCTGGCGGACGTAGAGCGCCGCCTGCAGGGTGACGGGGACGGCGAGCCCGGCCAGGGCGAAGAGCAGGCGGAGGGCTGTGCTCCCGGCCAGGACGACGCCCAGGACGGCGCACACGGCGATGACCAGCACGGGGACGGCGAGGAGTCCTGCGCGCCCGTTTCGGGGCGCGGCCGGGTACGCAGCCGCGGGCTGCCCCAGTACGGGGGCGGTGGTCACGTGATCTAGATCGGGATCCGGCGGTGCTACCTGCAGCATCGTCATCGTTCCGTCACCCGTCGGGGTGAACGGCGAAAGACGCGTGATCACGGACGGTCGGGCGCACCGTGTCGTCTCGATGCAACACGGCTGGGCCATGATCTGCCGGTGGTCGCCGCCGTCGTGCTCGCCGGGCTCGTGCTCACCGCCGGCCTGAGCGGGATGGTTCGCTACGGCGGCGTAGCCCTGTTAGCCGCGATGTCACTCCTCTGGCTCGTGGTCAACGCCCCGATGGAAGGGCCGGTGCGGGTCGCGTTCACCCCCGCCCACGGGGTCACCGGCGCCGACCTGGCCGGATTCGTGGGTCTGATCCTGGCCGGCTACCGCGCGCTGCTGCTC
>JAOPWM010000139.1 GCA_025965695.1 Blastococcus sp. | reverse complement strand
GCGTCGGCGCCGTCCTCGGCCTCGACGATGTCGTGGTCGTCGTAACCGGCCTGCCGCAGGGTGCGGATGACGATCTGCCGCATGACGCGGCTGTCGTCGGCGACCAGGATCTTCACAGTGGCACCTCTGTTCTTCTGCTGGTTCTTTACTGGTCGAGCGGGGCGCCGGCGGAGCCCTGCACGGAGATGGTCAGGGACTGGCCGCGCCACAGGAGGTCGACGCGGCGGGTGTCGGAACCCGCAACGGGGGCGGATCCCACCTCGGGCAGCCCGAGGGCGGACGGGCCGGGGAGGACGGCCTTGACGTTGCCGCCCACGACGTTGGCGAGCTCACCGAGGGCGTCCTCGATGTCCTCGTCCTCGATCACCGGCGGCGCGTGCTCCTTGAGCAGCTCACGGGAGAGCTGCTCGGCGGTCGACCGGCCACACGTGAGGACGACGATGCCGTTCCACGGACCGGCGACGTGCACCCACGAGCTGACGGCGTTCTCCGGGAGGCCGCCGGGCAGCGGGACCAGCAACTCGTCCTCCCCGATCAATGCCGACCAGGCCTCCTGGACGATGCTCCGCACCGTCTCCTCGTCGATCAGATCGGTGATCGACGGGGGAGTGTCGCTGGTCCGGCGACGCTCGCCGGTGTCGTGCAGCTCCGTCACAGCACGACCTCCTCGGGGAGCAGGCCGAGCAGCGCGAGCTTGTCGCGGATGGCGTCGGCGGTGAACGGCTTGATGACGTACTCGTGGGCGCCGGCCGCCAGGGCCCGGACGATCTGCCCGTGCTCGCTCTCGGAGGTGACCATCATGATCGTCACCTGCCGCCAGGCGGGGTTGGAACGGACAGCGGAGACGAACTGCAGCCCGTCCATCACCGGCATGTTCCAGTCGACGCACGCCAGCTCGGGGACCCAGCCCCCGTTGAGGACGTCGAGTCCCTCGCGGCCGTGACCGGCCTGCTGTACCTCGTAGCCGAGATCCTCGAGGATCCCGGCGACGATCCGTCGCATGACGCGAGAATCGTCGATCACCAGAGCGCGCACGGTCACTTCCCCTTTATCGGGCGGTAGGCAGAGCTGCGGCCGACAACGACCCGCTCCCATGAGTCGTCCACCCCGAGCGTCGTCTCCGCCGCACCGAGGAACAGCCAGCCGTCAGGGCGCATGAGCTCACGCACCCGGCGGAGGATCACCTGCTTGGTCGGCAGGTCGAAATAGATGAGGACGTTCCGCAGGTAGACCACGTCGAAGGGGCCCATCCGCGGCAGCGGCGCCGCCAGGTTGCACTCGGTCGCCGTCACCATGCGGCGCAGCGCGGGTGCGACCTCCCACTCGTTGCCGGCCCGAGTGAAGTGGCGGACCAGCATCGGGGCGGGCAGTCCCCGGTTGACCTCGAGCTGACTGAACCGGCCGGCCTTGGTTCGTGCCACCATCTCGCGCGACAGGTCGGTCGCCGTGATGGAGACCCGGGTCGTCGCGCTCGGCATCGAGTCCACGAGCAGCATCGCGATCGTGTAGGCCTCCTGCCCGCTGGAGCAGGCGGCCGACCAGATCTGTAGCCGCTCGTTCGGACCCCGCGCGGCCAGCAGGGCGGGCATCACCGTCGAGGTGAGCGCGGTGAACGGGTCGCCGTCACGGAACCACGAGGTCTCGTTGGTGGTCAGGGCCTCGACGATGCAGCGCATGCTGTCGGTGTCGGGGCGGGACCGCACGGACTCCACGAACGTCGAGACGTCGGCGATGCCGCGCTGCCGGGCGATCGGGAGCAGCCGCGCCTCGACGAGGTACTCCTTACCCGGCTGGAGCACGATCGCGCTCTCCCTGTGCACGAGCGCGCGGACCCAGTCGAAGCTGGTGGCGGTGAGTGTCATCGGGCGCCGCCGGCGAGGATGTCGGCGGGGCGGGCAGGGGAGAAGCCCGCGGCCGAACGGGCGGGGGAGACCCCGGCCAGGTGTCGCATGATCGCCTCGGGGACGCGGTCCAGCGGGAGGATCTCGTCGGCCAGGCCGGCCTGGGCGATCGCGCCCGGCATGCCCCAGACGACGGAGGTTGCCCGGTCCTGCACGAGGACGGTGCCCCCGCCGGCCCGGATCTCCGCTGCGCCGTTGCGGCCGTCCGAACCCATGCCGGTCAGGACGACGGCCAGGACGGCGCCGTCGTAGGCGGTCACGACCGAGCGGAACAGCGGGTCGACGGCGGGCCGGCAGAAGTTCTCCGGCGGCCCTTGGTTCAGGCTGGTCTGCGGATCCCGGCCCTTCGCCGCACGGACGACGAGATGGTGGTCGCCGGGCGCCAGGTGAGCCGTGCCCGGGACGAGCGGGCTGCCGTCGGCGGCCTCGACCACCCGGAGCGGGCTGAGCCGGTCCAGCCGCTGGGCGAACTGGCGGGTGAAGACGGGAGGCATGTGCTGCACGAGGAGCACCGGCACCGGGAGGGTGGCCGGGAGCAGGGGGAGGACCCGGGCCAGCGCCTCGGGGCCGCCGGTGGAGGAGCCGATGACGAGAACGGCCGGCTTCTTGCCGGGGCCGGTCCGCGGCGGGGCCGGGCGGACGGGGGCGACCGGAGCGAGGCGGGCGGGGCCGGGCCCGGCCGGACGGCCGGTCAGCGCCTTGATCTTCGGGATGAGCTGCTCGCGGACGCTCTCCATCGACTGACCGACGCTGCCGACGTTGGCCGGCTTGGTCACGTACTCGTTGGCGCCGGCGGCCAGGGCGTCGAGGGTCGCGGACGCTCCCCGTTCGGTGAGCGTGCTGAACATGATGATCGGGACACGGCTGCGCCCCTGCGCGCCCACGCCGCCACGGATCGCGCGGACCGCCTCGATGCCGTTCATCTCCGGCATCTCGATGTCCATGGTGATCAGGTCGGGCTTGAGCTGCTCGAGCTTCGCCACGGCGATCTTGCCGTTGACGGCGGTACCCACGACCTCGATGTCGGGGTCTGCGGACAGCACGTCGGTCACGATCTTGCGGACGACGACGGAATCGTCGACGACCATCACCCTGATCGGGTTCACGCGTGTCCTCCTGCTTCCCTGCTGGGTCAGCCCAGCAGGTTGTCGTCTCTGTATCGGCAGGAGACCGCGGCCCTTGAGTGGGACCGGGCATCGCGTACCGCGACGACGGGAGCCGTTCGGCGGTATTGCCTCTCCCGGGAATTGTCGGTCCACCGGATGTGGAACTGAACTGCTACGGCGAATTCGTTACGCGATTCATCGATGACCGACCAATAAGGCGCAAAAATGTCATCTCGGGTATTTGTCGACACGCATTTTCACGCAGTGCCGCGGTGATCGGCGAAACGCCAACCGACCTGCTGGTTCGTGTCTCGCTGCCGATTCCTTGGCATTGACGGGCCCGAGGTCGGCGGGAGAACCTTCGCGGTGCGGTGAGCCGGGGGGTCGGCAGAGCAGCTCAGCGGCCGCTGACCCGCATCCACGGTGCCTGCAGGACGCCGAGCGACGCCTCGTCGAGCAGGTCGGCAACCGCCGTCCCCTGCACGCAGCCGGCCAGCGCGTTCCAGATACCGGCGGCGCCGTCGTGCAGGTCGAAGCCGCCGTCGAGGAACGCCTGGACGGCGTGCAGCTGGGCGACGGCCAGCGTGCGGGTGCGTCCGGACACGTGACCGGCCCAGGAAGCCTCGTGCATCGCGGTGGCCCAGGGGCGGTGGTCGGCCCGGCCCTCGTCCACCGCGGCCCGCCAGGCGGCCCGGCCGGAGGCGTCCAGGCCGCGAACGGCGTCCAAGAGCTCGGTGAGTCCGGCGTCCACCGGCGGGGCCGTGACGGCGCCGCGGTCCAAGGCCCGGTCGAACGGGCCGGTCAGCTCGCGGCGGACGAGCGGGGGCAGCACACCCGCGGCCCAGTGCCCGAGGGCCGCGTCGGCGAGCACATCGGCGGCCTCGGCCAGCTCGTCGTCGGTCAGCAGGTCGTGGGCCGGGTGCTCGCGACCCAGAACGTCGTCCCGGAGGAGTCGTTCGAGGGTAGGGGCGTCGCCGATCGTGCCGCGCTCGAGCTGGGCGACCAGGACCGCCGTGCGGTCGCCCGCCGCGGCGCCCGCGGCCACGCCGCGCATGTGGGGGACGG
>JAOPWM010000122.1 GCA_025965695.1 Blastococcus sp. | reverse complement strand
CCGGAACCCGTCCGAGGTCCCCGGCATCGCGCGGCTCGGACCCGACGCGCTGCAGGTCGACCGTGAGCAGTTCGCCGCGCTGATGGGCGGCCGCAGCGGTCAGGTCAAGGGCGCGCTCACCGACCAGACCGTGATCTCCGGCATCGGCAACGCCTACTCCGACGAGATCCTGCACGCGGCCCGGCTCTCGCCGTTCAAGATGGCCGACAAGCTGTCCGAGGACGACCTGGTCCGTCTCTTCGACGCGATGCGCGCCACGCTGACCGACGCCCTGGAGCGCCAGGTCGGCCAGAAGGCGGCGACGCTCAAGGGCGAGAAGCGATCCGGGCTGACAGTGCACGCGCGCACCGGCCTGCCGTGCCCGGTCTGCGGCGACACGGTCCGCGAGGTCTCCTTCGCCGACACCTCGCTGCAGTACTGCCCGACGTGTCAGACCGGAGGCAAGCCGTTGGCCGACCGGCGGATGTCCAAGCTGCTGCGGTGAGCCGCCGGCTGGTCACCTTCGACCTGTTCAGCGCGCTGATCGACTCCCGCATGGGCGCGTCCGCGGTGCTCGACGGTCTGGCCCGCGCCCGCGGCTGGCCGGTCGACGGTGGCGTCCTCTACGACGTGTGGGACGCGCGGAACAAGATCTCGCAGCGCGAGCTCGCCTCCTGGGTGCCGTTCGCCGAGCACTGCCGCCGCGCCCTGGCCGGCGCCTACGCCGAGCTGCACCTGACGGGGGACGCCGACGCCGACGTCGTCGTCCTGCTGCGCTCGGTCGGTGACTGGCCGCTGTGGCCCGACGTCGCCGAGGAACTGCCGAGGCTCGCGGCCCGGTACCGGGTGGGCGTGCTGTCGAACGTGGACGACGACGTCTTCGCCCGCACCCAGGTGGCGCGGTTCGTCGTCGACGACGCCGTCCTCACGTCGGAGCGACTCCAGGCCTACAAGCCGGGCCCCGAGATCTACCGTCGGGCGAGGGAGCGGGCCGGCGGAGCACTCGTGCACGTGGCGACGTCGGCGCGCGACGTCCGCGGGGCCCTCGAGGCGGGGATCGACGTGATCCACCTGCAGCGGCCGGGGCACCGGCTCGACCCGTCAGCGCCCGCGCCTGAGCGCGAGGTGCCGGACCTGTCCCACCTGCTGTCGGCGCTCGACAGTGCACAGGAACGCGGCAGTTCGTAACCGGCTCGATACCTCACCAGGCCGTCGGAGGTTCTACCTTTGCCGCGCGCAGCATGCGCCCGGGAGATGGAGTGGTCGATGGACACCACCGCAGCACAGTCAGAGACCGTCGTCGCCGACGTCCGACCAGGTGAGTACGGCACGAAGGTCATCGCCGTCGAGCCCGGCGGTGCTGAGTTCGTGCCTCTCCACGAACGGCACGGCAAGCCGATCCAGCTCCTCTGGACGTGGTTGTCGCCCAACCTCGAGTTCGCCACCGTGTTCCTCGGGGTCCTGGCCACGGGCATCATCGGGCTCTCGTTCTGGCAGGCGGCCCTGGCGATCCTGCTCGGCACGGGGCTCGGCGCCTTCACCCACGGCGTCCTCTCCTCCCGTGGTCCGGAGTACGGCGTGCCGCAGATGGTGCTGTCCCGCATCCCGTTCGGCTGGTTCGGCAACGCCCTGCCGGCTGGGCTGAACGCCGTGGTCGCGGGAATCGGCTGGTTCGCCGTGAACAGCGTCAGCGGGGCGCTGGCGCTGAACTCGCTCACCGACCTGCCCTCGTGGCTGTGCCTGCTCGTCGTCGTCGCCCTGCAGATCGTGATCGCCTTCTTCGGGCACAACCTGGTCCAGGCCTTCGAGCGGTACGCGGCGCCGGTGCTCGGGATCATCTTCGCGATCGCCTGCGTCGTGACCTTCCTGAAGGCCGACTACTCCGCGGCCGGTACCGGCGCCGGGATCGGCGGCTTCCTGATCATCGTCGGCGCGACCTTCGGCTACGCCGCCGGCTGGAACCCCTACGCGGCGGACTACACCCGGTACCTTCCGCCCGACACGGCGAAGAAGAAGACGGGACTGTCCGCCGGGCTCGGCGTCTTCCTCTCCTGCACGATCCTCGAGCTGGCCGGTGCGGCCTCGACGAGCATCGCCACCGACGCCGGGTTGAACCCGACGACCGCCTTCACCTCGCACCTCGGCACGGTCGTCGGTGACCTCACGCTGCTGGCGATCGCCCTCGGCGCCGTCGCGGCCAACGCCATCAACGTCTACTCGGGCGCGCTGTCGTTCACCGCGATGGGCTTCCATCTCCCGCTCAAGGCCGCCCGCGCGATCACGGCTGTCGCCTTCGGCGTGCTGGGCCTGATCGTGGCGCTCCTCGGGCTGAAGGACGTCCAGTCCTACGAGAACTTCCTGCTGGTCATCAGCTACTGGATCGGCCCGTGGCTCGGGGTGGTCTTCGCCGACTGGTATGTGCGGCGGGGACACCGGGTGGACGGCTTCCTCTTCGACCGGCAGCACCGCCCCTACGCGGGCTGGGTCTCGATGCTCGTGGGCATCGTGATCTCGGTCTGGCTGTTCGCCGACCAGACCCTGTACACGGGGCTGGTGCCCAAGGCCGTGCCCGAGTTCGGGGACATCGCCTTCTTCGTCGGGTTCCTCATCGCCGGCGGGCTGTACCTGATCCTCTTCCGCACGCAGCGCGGCGCGGAGCCGGAGGACGCCGTGCTGGTGCTCCCCGGCGTCGCCGAGGGGGATGTCTCCACCCGCGCGTGAGAACGGCGGGGGGTCAGCGGAGGAAACTCACGTCCTCCTCCACGCCGTCCCACAGCACCGTCGTGCGGGCGGGCTCGGACCGGGCGAGCACCCGGCCCCCGCGCAGGACCAGCGTGCGGCGCGCTACGAGGCGGAGGGCGTCGACGTCCGTGGGCGCATCGAAGACCACCAGGTCAGCCGGGTCGCCGGGACGCAGCAGATTCTCGGGCAGGACGAGCGTCCGGGCGGCGTCCGTGGTGATCATGTCGATCAGCCGCGGCAGCTCCTCCGACCCGCTCATGTGCCCGAGGTGGGCCAGCACGAACGCCGCTTGCAGCGGGTCGCCGTAGCCCAGCGGGTACCAGGGGTCCATCACCGAGTCGTGGCCGATGCACACGGTCACGCCAGCAGCCTGCAGCTGCTTGACCCGGGTGTGCCCACGCCGGATCGGCCCGGTGTCGAAGCGGCCCTGCAGGACGGCGTTGTCCAGCGGGTTGGTGACCATGTGCATACCGGCCCGCTTGATGTTGTTGATCAGCCGATACGCGTAGGCGGCGTTGTAGGAGTGCATCGCGGTCGTGTGCGAGGCGGTGACCCGGCCGGCCATCCCGCGGCGGATCGTCTCGGCGGCCATGACCTCGACGAACCGCGAGTGCTCGTCGTCGGTCTCGTCGCAGTGCACGTCGACGAGCAGCCCGCGGTCGTCGGCCAGGGCCATGAGGAACTCCACCGACGCCACGCCGTCCTCGCGGGTGAGCTCGTAGTGCGGGATGCCGCCGACGACGTCCGCGCCGAGGTCGACGGCCTTCTCCATGAGCTTCTTGCCGTCGGGGAAACCGAGGATGCCCTGCTGCGGGAACGCGACCAACTGCAGGCCGACCATGTCCTTCACCTCGTCGCGCAGCTCGACCAGCGCACGCAGCGCCGTCAGCTGGGGATTGCATACGTCGACGTGGCTGCGGACCGTCTGGACGCCGTTCGCGACCTGCCAGCGCAGGACCTTCCGGACGCGGTCCTTCACGTCGTCGACGGTGAGGTCTGCGACCCGGTCGGCCCACACGGCGATCCCCTCGAACAGCGAGCCGCTGACGTTCGGCCGCGGCTGGCCGACGGTGAGGACGGCGTCGAGGTGGATGTGCGGCTCGACCAGCGGCGGGGTGACCAGCCGCCCGCCGAGATCGAGGCTCTCGCGGGCCTCCTGACCCTCGGCGGTCACGAGCACGCCCCCGTCGATCGCGAGGTCGACCGGGGTGGTGGTCCGGGGCAGGACGGCGTTGCGCAGCAACAGATCGATCACGCTGTCCACCCTGGCACCCTGGTGTGACGGCGGCCCGTCGGTCAGTCGGGGAGCAGGGCCAGGATCCGGGAGAACGTGCGGGACAGCACCGCGCTGCCCACGCCGGCGTCGCGGCGGTGCTCCGGGCGGTCCGTCGAGGAGTCGACCGCCGTCCACCAGTCGTCGAGCTCCGGCGGGTCGAGCACGTCGATCCGCTGACCGGGCAGGGGGACGACGATCTGCGCGCGCACCCGCCCGGCGGCGGCCAGCAGCCGCTGCACCGGCTCGGCCCAGCGGTGGAAGGCCAGGTTGAACGTGGCCCAGTGGATCGGCAGGAGCACGCGACCCCCGAGGTCGCCGTGGGCGCGGACCGCCTCCTCCGGGTCCATGTGGATGGCGTGCCAGGCGTCGTTGTAGGCGCCGATCGGCAGCAGGGTCAGGTCGAAGGGGCCCAGGCGCGCGCCGATGCCGGCGAACGCGGGGGTGTAGCCGGTGTCGCCGCCGAAGAAGACCCGGTGCCGCGGGCCGGCGATCGCCCACGAGGCCCACAGCGTGGTGTTGCGGTAGAAGTAGCGCCCCGAGAAGTGCCGTGCCTCGGTGCAGATGAACGTCAGCCCGCCCACCGTGTGTTCGCCGTCCCAGTCGAGCTCGACGATGCGGTCCTCGGGCACGTGCCACTTGCGCAGGTGCTGGCCGATGCCGAGGGGGACGACGAACGGCGCGGACTGCGTCCTCAGCAGCTCCCGCACCGTCGGCAGGTCCAAGTGGTCGTAGTGGTCGTGCGAGATCAGGACGGCGTCGACCTGCGGAAGATCCTCCAGCGGGACGGGCGCCGGGTGCAGGCGGGTGGGCCCGAACACCGGTGACGGCGAGACGCGATAGCCCCAGACGGGGTCGAGGAGCACGCGCTGACCGTCGATCTCGAGCAACGCGCTGGCGTGACCGAGCCAGGTGACCGCCAGCTCCGCGGCCTCTGCGGGGAAGTCCGTCGTCGCCAGGGGGATGGGCCCACCGGGCAGGCCGACGTACCGCTCGTCGTGCCACTGCCGCAGCAGCCCGTCGCGGGTGTTCGCCGGGGCCAGGGCGGGGGTCTCGAGGGTGTTGTGGAACGTGCCGTCGGAGAAGTGCGGGGAGCCGGCCACGACCGGGCGCAGCCGGCGGCGGTGCGCACCGAGGGCGGTGGGCAGACCCCAGGCGGCGCGGGTGACGAAGCCCACCGGCCAGGCGAGCACGGCGGCGGTGAGGGTGGCACTGCGGAGAGCTGAGCGGGACGGCACGGTTCCAGTGTCCCAGCCGATGCTGTGCGTCCCGAGCCAACCCGGGCAACGTCACACCGGGGGCTCGCGGCAGTCAGGCGGCGATTGCGGCCACGGAAGAGGTCCGTGCCGCCCGGCGGGCCGGCAGCACCGACGCCGCCCCGATCAACCCGTAGGCGCCGCCGAGCAGCACCCCGAGGAGGGCCGCGACGCCCGCGACGAGAACCGCCTCCCAGCCCAGGAGCCCGTGCAGCTGCCCACGGGCGAGCCCGAGCGCCCGGAGCGGGCGAGCCACATCGTGCAGCTCGCGGGCGATCCGGGTGCGCTCGGCGGTGGCGGTCAGCCGCATCTCCTGGTCCCGCTCGACCTCCAGCAGACGGGCGCGTTCCTCCAGTGAGTCGAACCGCTGCAGCTGGGCCCGGCGCAGGTCGCCCAGTGCCCACGAGGCCACCACCGCGACGGCGATCGCGCCCGTTGTCGGGAGGAGCTGAGCGGAGAAGCTCGTGGAGAAGTAGCGCAGGGCGGCGAGGAGCGCACCGAACAGGCCGAGGGCGAGACCGCCGCGGGACGCCCACCGGGGGGCGTACGCGGCGAGGGCGTAGATCATGAACAGCGCGGCGACGTCGGCGGCGAGGAATGAGTTCAGGGTGACGAGCTGGATCAGCCCGGCGGCGACGACCGCAGCGGCGGCGGCCACCGGGGCGCGGCGGCGCCAGGCCACCGGAACGGTCAGCAGCAGCCCGAGCAGCAACGAGTAGGCCGGCGCCTCCCAGTAGCCGGGGGCCGGCAGGAGCACGGTGCAGAACACGACGGCAGCGGCCAGCCAGCGGTCTACGGCGAACGGGTGCGCACGGGCCCACTGCCCGACGCGGTCGACAGCCGGGGACCTCTCCATTGCGTCGACCCTGGCAGATCGGCCGGAGATCTCGTCGTCCCCCGGAGGGACATGCAGATCAGACCGTGGTGGGACGCTGGCCCCGTGACCGGTCCCGAGCGACTGCCCTCGTTGCCCGACGAGGAGGGCGGGGACCCGGCGTGCTGGGTGCGCCGGGTCTGCCCGGCGTGCGGACGGCTGGCCGACGAGAACCCGCCGACCCGCTGCCCGGCCTGCGGCGCGGACCTGCCCGACGACTGACCTAGGCGACCGCCTGCTGCCGGCGGCCGACCGCCATGAAGCCGCACAGGGCCTGCCGGAGCGCCACACCGAGCCGGTCGGCGGGCACGTGCACCTCGTCGCGCAGGTCCAGGGGCAGGCCGGTCACGGCGAGCGCCGCCTGCGACCGGACGTCCTCCTCGAGGATCCGGTGCTGCAGCGCCACCTGTTCGGCCACGTCGGCGGGGGCGGGCAGCGGCAGCCCCGGGCCGGAGGAGAGCAACAGGCAGACGAAGATTCGCGTCGAGTCAATGTCCTCGGGCTGCAACAGGTACAGGATCGTCGTCGTCGCGCCGGAGTCCAGGAACTCCTGGCGAAGGCGCAGCTGGAACGGCGCCCGGTAGGTGTACGTCGTGCGCCTTCGCTGGCGGAGCGGCCGCCCTCCGGTGGCGACCTCCGGGTCCACCGGGTTGTCGCACCACTGCTCCTGGACGCTTCGGAAGCCGCCCGGTTCGGTCGCGACCGGCGCCGGGGCGACCTCCGCCTGGTCCGGCGCACCGATCGTGGACGCGTGGACGAACGGGCCGTGCGTCGCGTCGAGGAACGTGTCGGCCAGCGGACCGGCCGGGCCGGGTGAGCGCGCGGGGGGCAGCCAGCTGATCACGAAGGTGCGGTCGGCGGCCTCGGGCACGTCCAGCGGGACGTCGGCCGGTTCGGCCGGAGCCAGCCAGAGGACGCCGAGACGCTCGCGGACGCCGAACGCGGGTGGATCGGCGGTCAGGGCCCCGCCCTCGTCCCGGCCGGCCCGGCGGAGCGTCCAGTTCCGACCCAGGAGCCGCACCTGCAGCCAGCCGCCCGGCCGCAGTTCCCGCGAGAGCGCCACCGGGTGCCAGGCGTGCTCGAGGGACGGGTCGAGGTTGTCGAAGGCCGATCCGCCCGGATCGGGCGGTGCCGCCGCGCGCTCGGGCGCCACCGAGGCCGTGGCCGGTACCGGGGTCGACGTCCGCTCCGGTGCCAGCCAGACCCAGCCGTGCCGCTCCTCGACCGCCCACGGCGTCGGCAGGTCGGCGCGCGGTGGCGGGGTGCCGTGCGGACCCAGCGACGGGATGTCCACGCAGCGGCCCTCCGCGTCGAACCGCCAGCCGTGTGCCGGGCACTGCAGCCGGCCGTCGACCACCGAGGCGGCGGCCAGCGGTACGAGGCGGTGCGGGCATCGGGACGGGAAGGCGCTCACCTCGCCGCCGGACCGCAACCGGACGACCACGTACGCCTGCCCACCGGCGCCCACCGGCACCGGCGTCGTCCCCACCTCGGCGGCCCGGACCACCGGGTACCAGCCCGTCGTCATCGGAGCGGTCGCTGACGTGTGCGTTGCCATGAGCAATTGCAGCGCAGCCGCATGAGGAGCCGGTTACGCCGATTGAGCGTTTGTGCAACGCCTTGTTCCAGTTGTGACCTGAGGAAGCTGCGAGTAGCCCTTACAGTGACCGACGCCACATTTAAAGCCCGAAGTCCCGCGCAGGTGTCCTGGACTGGAGAGTGCTCTGTGAGTGAACCCAACGAACGCCGACTGCTGTCGCCGGAGGAGTACCTGGCGGCGCAGAACTCGGCGGAGTTCGTCGAGCTGAAGCGCCGGTTCCGGCGGTTCGCCTTCCCGATGACGGTCGCCTTCCTGGTCTGGTATCTGCTGTTCGTCCTGCTCTCGACCTATGCGCACGACTTCATGTCGACCGATGTCATCGGCACCATCAACGTGGGCCTGATCTTCGGCCTGCTGCAGTTCGTCTCGACGTTCGCGATCACGCACCTCTACGTGTCGCACGCGAACCGGAACACCGACCCGATCGCCGATGAGATGCGCAACCGCCTCGAGCACCACGAGTTCGCGCGCGGCGACGGCACCGGTACGACCGAAGGGGCCTCCCGTGCCTGAGCTGCTCGCTGCCGAGGGCAGCATCGGTGAGCCGGCGATCAACATCTCGATCTTCGGCGTCTTCGTCCTCATCACGCTGGTCATCACCTTCCGGGCCAGCCGCAACAACAAGAGCGCCGCCGACTACTACGCGGCCGGCCGCAACATCAGCCCCACCCAGAACGGCCTGGCCATCGCGGGTGACTACCTGTCTGCTGCCTCGTTCCTGGGCATCGCCGGCGCCATCGCCGTCTATGGCTACGACGGCTTCCTGTACTCGATCGGGTTCCTGGTGGCGTGGCTCGTCGCGCTGCTGCTGGTCGCCGAGCTGATGCGCAACACGGCGCGGTTCACGATGGCCGACGTCCTCGCCTTCCGGATGCGCCAGGCCCCGGTGCGGATGGCGGCGGCGATCTCGACCCTGGTCGTCTCGCTGTTCTACCTGCTGGCGCAGATGGCCGGCGCGGGCGGGCTGGTCACCCTGCTGCTCGGGGTGAGCGGTGACGCGGCGCAGGCCGTGGTCGTGACCATCGTCGGTGCGCTGATGATCTTCTACGTGCTCGTCGGCGGCATGCGCGGCACCACGTACGTACAGGTGATCAAGGCCTCGCTGCTGATCATCGGTGCGTTCGTGATGACCGTGTGGGTGCTCGGCAAGTACGGGTTCAACCTGTCGTCGCTGCTCGGCGGGGCGCAGGACAACGCGAGGGCGGGCGTCAACGTCCTCGCCCCGGGCGCGCAGTACGGCGCCACGGGCACGTCGAAGCTCGACTTCGTCTCGCTCGGCCTCGCGCTCGTCCTGGGGACGGCAGGGCTGCCGCACGTGCTGATGCGCTTCTACACCGTGCCCACGGCGAAGGACGCCCGCCGCTCGGTGGTCTGGGCCATCTGGCTGATCGGCATCTTCTACCTGTTCAGCCTGGTGATCGGCTACGGCGCCGGAGCCCTCGTCGGTGCCGACCGGATCCTCAAGGCGCCCGGAGCGGTCAACGCCGCCGCCCCGCTCCTCGCATTCGAACTGGGCGGCACCGCTCTCCTGGGCATCATCTCGGGGGTCGCCTTCGCGACGATTCTCGCGGTGGTCGCCGGGCTCACGATCACCGCGTCGGCGTCCTTCGCGCACGACGTGTACGCGTCGGTGATCAAGAAGGGCAACGTGCCGCCGAACGGCGAGGTGCGGGTCGCCCGGGTCACCGCTGTGGTGATCGGTGCCCTCTCCATCGCGCTGGGCATCCTGGCCCTGCAGGCGGGCATCAACATCGCCTTCCTGGTGGCGCTCGCGTTCGCCATCGCCGCCTCGGCGAACCTGCCGACGATCCTCTACACGCTCTTCTGGAGGCGGTTCACGACCCAGGGCGCGCTGTGGTCGATCTACGGCGGGCTGATCGCCTGCGTCGGGCTGATCATCTTCTCGCCGGTCGTCTCCGGGGCGCCGAAGAACCCGACGACGGGGGTGAGCCCGTCGCTGTTCCAGAACGTGGACTTCCACTGGTTCCCGCTGAACAACCCGGGTCTGGTGTCGATCCCGCTCTCGTTCTTCCTGGGCTGGCTCGGCACGAAGCTGTCCAAGGAGCAGCCGGACGAGCTCAAGTCCGCCGAGCTCGAGGTGCGCGCGTTCACCGGGATCGGGGCGGAGAAGGCCGTCCAGCACTGAACAAGGACCCCCGTGCCCCCCACCGCTCGCACGCTCGCGGCGGGACCCTGCACAGGGGCCACTGCCGAGGCGCGCGTCCCTCGCCGGGCCCAGGAGCGGCCACAGCCGCCTGCCCCGGCCGGGCACGGACCGGGCGGGGGCCGCTGCTGCGCCTCCGCCCGTCGGCAGGGTGGTCGGCAGCAGGGCCGCTTCGGTCGTGGACAGGTACACGGCGACCTCGCACGGGCGATGGGAGCGGGCACAGGTTCCCTGCCCGGCCGATGCGGACCGGTCGGGCCTTCCGGTGGCCCGCGGGGGCCAGATCTGCCGATCGATAGGGTCCGCCGGGTGACTGCCCGCATCGTCCTGTTCGGCGCGACCGGCTACACCGGGGCCCGCACCGCCGAAGCCCTCGTGGCCCGAGGCGCCCGCCCGGTGCTCGCCGGCCGCGATCCCTCCCGGCTGGCCCGGCTGGCTGACCGGCTCGGCGGCGTGGAGACCGCCCGCGCCGACGTCACCGACCCAGGCTCGGTGCGTGGGCTGCTCGGGCACGGCGACGTGCTGGTCACCACGGTCGGCCCGTTCATGCAGCTCGGGCAGACGGCGGTGGATGCCACCGTCGCGGAGGGGGCCGTCTATCTCGACTCCACCGGTGAGCCGCCGTTCGTCCGCCGGCTCTTCGAGCACGACGCCGTCCGCGCGGCCGCGACGGGCGCGGCGCTGGTGCCGGCGTTCGGCCTGGACTACGTGCCGGGCAACCTCGCCGCCGCGCTCGCCCTGACCGAGGCCGGGAAGCGCGCGCACCGCCTCGACGTGGGCTACGCGATCGACGGCTCCTCGGGGCAGGCGTTCTCCCGGGGGACGCTGGTCTCGCTGATGGGCGTGCTGTTCGAGCCGGGCTTCGCCTTCGCCGGCGGCCGGCTGGTGCCCGAGGCCGCCGGCCGCCGGATGTGGCGGTTCGAGGCGAACGGCCGGGCACGGCGGGGGCTGTCGGTGGGTGGCTCGGAGCACCTGACCATGCCCGGCCTTGCGCCGTCGCTGCGGGAGATCGGCGTGCACCTCGACTGGTTCGGCCCGCTGACGCCGTGGGCCCACCGACTGGCGCCGCTGTCCGGGCTGACCGGCCGCCTGCCCGGCGCGCAGCGGGCTGCCCAGCGGCTGGCCGGCTTCATCGGTGGCCGCGTCGGCGAGGCGCCGTCGCAGGCGACCCTCGAGCGCGCCCGCACGCACACCGTGGCGGAGGTGCGCGACGCCACCGGTGAGCTGGTCAGCCGGGTGCAGCTGAGCGGACCGGAGGCCTACGGGTTCACCGCCGACATGCTCGCCTGGGGCGCGACCCGGGCGGCCGACAGTGGGGTGCGGGGTACCGGGACGCTGGGGCCGGTCCAGGCGTTCGGTCTCGACGAGCTCACCGCCGGCGCAGCCGAGGCCGGCCTCGTGCGTTCGTGAACGCCGTCTGCGTCGACATCGGTTCGACGTACACGACGGCGGCCCGGGGCGACGTTCTCACGTGTTCGCTGCTCGGCACCGCGCAGGCGCGGCCGGTCTGCTCAGGGGGCTGGCCGGCTGAACGTCGCGGCCCACGGCTCCGACGCAGCCAGGGCGAACCCCGCGATGTCACCGGCGGCCATGTCGATCGCCGCGTAACCGCCGCGGCCGGCCCCGACGCAGGCCAGCACCGTGGCGAGCCCGGCCTGCCGCTGGAAGAACGACTGCCGCACCTGCCAGCCGACGACGGCCCGGTGCTGCAGGAGCACCTGCTCGCGCACCAGCCAGCCGCTGCGGACGCTGAACGAGCGCGGCCCGGTCGCGTGGCCGAGCGCCGCGTAGCGGCCCCGGCCGAGCGGGATGCCCAGAACGGTCAGCGCCAGCCCGACGAGCACGACCCACCACCAGCCGGCGAGCACCGTCGCGAGCATGCCTGCCACGGTGACCATCAGTCCGGCGAAGGTCGCCCTGACGAGCCGCCGGCGCCGTGCCGCCGGGGGGTGTGCGACGAGTGGGCCGGGGTCCTCGACGAGCCGCCGGGCGAGCGTCCAGGCCTCGGAGCGCGGGCCCAGCGGCAGCAGCTGGCCACGCCGGGTGGCGTCGCCCAGGCCGGTGACCAGCGCGTTCACGCGGGCCGCATGGACCAATCGCATGCCGGCGCCCTCGGCGACCGTGGCGCCACGGATCCGGTCGACCTCCAGCTCGGTGTGCCGCCGGGTGATCAGGCCCCGGACGGCGATCAGCGACCCGCCGCGGCGCACGAGACGGAAGCCCCAGTTCACGATGGCGGCGCCCACCACCGAGCCGGCGACGAGCACCACCAGCGCGCCGCCGACAGTGATGCCGAGCGCCCGCACGCTGGCCAGCGCCGCCTCGCCCAGGTTCGGCCGCACGTTCTCGGGCAGTTCCTGGGCCAATCGGAAGAGCGCACCGACGGCGGCCAGGGGGAGGGCGAGGTAGCTGCCGACCAGGGGCGCGTAGAGCAGCCAGCGGTTGTCGAACCGGCCGAACTCCTCCTCGGCGGGCGCGGCCTCGGTGCCGCCGTCCGCTCGGTCCGGCGCCTGGCGGTGGGTGAGGACGGCGGCCCGCAGCCGGTCACCCTCGGCGCGGGTGACGCCGTCGACGACCAGTTCCTCCTCCTTGCCGGCGACCGCCCCGGCGGCCGCATCGATGCGGACCCGAACCAGGCCGAACAGCCGGTGCAGCACCGACGTCTCCACCTCGACCCCCCGGATCCGGTCGTTGGGGACGGTGCGCACCGAACGGGACAGCAGCCCCCGCGTGACGACGACGGAGCTCGGGCCGTCCGCGTAGGTGAACCGCCACCACGACAGCGCGGCGGTGCCGAGCGACAGCAGCGTCACGCCGACGACCAGCGCGATGACCGTCGTCCGCCCGCCACCGAAACCGGTGGCCGCGACGATCGGGATGACGGCGGGGACGAACTGCCGGGCCTGACGGAAGGTGACCGTGTGGAGCAGGACGACGAGTGGCGAGGCCCGGCGCGCCACGGGCTCGCTGACGTCGCTCTGCTCGATGCGCTCTCTCACGTCGCCTGGTCGCGGACCTGCTCCGCGCGGTGCGCGAGGTCGTCGGCCACCCGCTGGGCGACATCGGCTTCGAGGTGCCAGACCCGCACGGTGCCCTGCGACGACGCGGTCAACACCGCGACCGTGGAGAGGCCGAACAGCTGCTGCAGGACGCCGCGGGTGACGTCGACGGTCTGGATGCGGGAGATCGGCACCAGCGTCCAGGTGCGGGTGAGCCAGCCGGTGAGCGTGTAGACCGCGTCGGCGGTGACCTCCCAGCGGTGCACCCGGAAGCGGAACCAGGGTCGCACCCCGATGGTCACGACCGCGTAGAGGGCGGCCGCGATCGGGACCAGCCGGCGCAGCACCGGGAACGGAAAGCCCAGATCGCCGGGCACGAAGACCGCGAACAGTGCCGCGCCGACCCCGAGCACCAGCGACCCGATGACCCCCTCGGTCACCCAGAGGCTGATCGCGGAGCGGGACAGCGACCAGGCCGGTTCTCGCACGGGCGGCGGGGCGGTGGTCATCGGCGCCAGTCTCGCAGTCCGCGCGCGCGTGCCACGATGGAGCACGTGATGCCGCAGCAGGTTCCTACCGTCCCCGCCGCCGAACTGCCCCAGGACGCCGTCGTCCTCGACGTCCGTGAGGACGACGAATGGGTGCACGGCCACATCGACGGCGCCGTCCACATCCCGATGGGTGACGTGCCGGCCCGCCTCGAGGACCTCCCCGAGGGCGACCCGCTGTACGTGACCTGCCGCGGTGGCGGCCGGTCGGCGCGGGTGGCCGCCTGGCTCAACCAGAACGGCTACGACGCGGTCAACGTCGGCGGTGGCATGGGTGAGTGGGAGGCCGCCGGCCGTCCCATGGTGAGCGAGACCGGCGAGCCCCCCTTCGTGCGTTAGGGCCCGTCTTGGCCCCGTCCAGAGGCTCATCCCGAGCCTGCGAGGGATGAGGAGGACGGGGTCCTTCTACTTCAGCTCGTACTCGGCGAACTGGGCGCGCAGGTCCTTCTTCGAGAACTTGCCGACGCTGGTCTTGGGCACCTCGTCGATGAACTCGACCGCCTCGGGCATCCACCACTTGGCGACCAGCGGCCTGATGTGCTCGAGGATGTCCTCCGCGGTCGCGGTCTCGCCCTCCTTGAGGACGACGGCCGCCAGCGGACGCTCGTCCCACTTCGGATGCGGGATGCCGATGACCGCGGCCTCCTTCACCGCTGGGTGGCTCATGATCGCGTTCTCCAGGTCGACCGAGCTGATCCACTCGCCGCCGGACTTGATCAGGTCCTTGGTGCGGTCGGCGATGCGGATCGAGCCGAACTCGTCCATGGCCGCGACGTCGCCGGTCCGCATCCACCCGTCATCGGTCGTGAGCTGCACGCCGGCGTCGGGGTTGTAGTAGTCCTGCGCGCACCAGGGCCCGCGCACCTGCAGCTCGCCGGTGGCCTTGTCGTCCCACGCCTGCGGCTCGAGGGTGTCGGCGTCGACGATCCGTGCCTCGACGCCGAGGAACGGGATGCCGGCGCGTGCCCGTTGGGCGGCCTTCGTCGCGTCGTCGGCGTCCTCGTAGCGCTTCGGCAGCACGCCGGAGGACGCGACCGGGTGGGTCTCGGTCATGCCCCAGGCCTGCAGGATCGGCAGCCCGACCTGTTCGCGGTAGGCCTCCGACAGCGCCTTCGGGACGGCGGAGCCACCGCAGCCGATGTCGCGCAGCTTGTGCGGACGGCCGGCCAGGTGGGGCAGCACGCCCTGCCAGATGGTCGGTACGCCGGCAGTGAAGGTGACGCCCTCGTCGACGATGATGTCGGCCAGCGCCTTCGGCGCCATCATCGAGCCCGGCATGACCAGCGAGGCGCCGGCTGCGGGGGCTGCCTGCGCGATGCCCCAGGCGTTGGCGTGGAACATCGGGACGACCGGCATCGCGATGTCGCGGATGCCCAGCCCGAATGCGTTCGGCGCCATCACGCCCATCGTGTGCAGGAACGTCGAGCGGTGCGAGTAGACGACGCCCTTGGGGTTGCCGGTGGTGCCGCTCGTGTAACACATGGACGCCGCTGAGTTCTCGTCGTCGACGTGGAAGTCCTGGGCCTCGGCGTCGGCCAGCAGCGCCTCGTAGTCCAGCACACGCGGGTCGTCGGGGATCCCGTTGTCGCCGCCGTCGTCCATGATCACGACGTGTCGCACGGTCTTCATCGTGTCGATGAGCGGCCACAGCAGGGGCAGCACCGTCCGGTCGACGAAGATGACCTCGTCCTCGGCATGGTTGGCGATGTAGGTCAGCTGCTCGGGGAACAGCCGGATGTTGAGCGTGTGCAGCACCCGGCCGGTGGACGGCGCCGCGAAATACAGCTCCAGGTGGCGCGCCGAGTTCCAGGCGAAGGTGCCGACCCGGCCGTCCGCGCTGATGTCCAGGGTGTCGAGCACCCCCGCCAGCTTGCGGGTGCGTTGTGCCCACTCCGCGTAGGTCATCCGCGTGACGCCGTTAGGGGTGTTGGTCGCGATCGTGCCGTCGCCGTAGTGCTGCTCGACGTGCCGGAAGATCGCATCGACGGTGAGGGGGTAGTCCTGCATCAGGCCGCGCATGGCCGCATCGTGCCAGTGACCGGGCTCACGAACCACCCGGGTCAGCCGTAGGCGGCGACCACGCCGTCGATGAGCGCGGTCAGCGCGTAGGACGCCGGATGTGCGGCGAAGCTCCGGGTGTCCGCCGCGAGGAACCAGACGCCGGCCCGCCGCTGGTCGGGGAGGACCAGGGCGTAGCTGGTCGCCTCGTCCTCGCAGCGGACCAGGACGGCTCCCGGGGCGACCGCCGGCACGTCGACGTCCGGGCAGGTGGCGCCCTGGTGCTCGTAGAAGTGGTGGCGCCAGTCCTCGGTCGTGGTGCCGTCGGCGAGATATCCGACCGACAGGACGTACGCGTAGTCGTACGGCCCGTCGTAGGAGAGCGGGACGGTGGCCCAGTTGCACCCGCTCGGTCCGTTGGGCAGCGTGCCGGTCCAGTAGCTCATCTGTACGCCGAGGGCGGCGCTCAGTCCGGCGGCGAGACGGGGGCAGGTGGCGACGTCCTCCTCGGTGCTCGCGCCCGGATAGGGCTTGCCGGCGGGGAGCCACCGATCCCACTGGGCCGGGGAGCTCAGCGTCACGGGGGTGTCGAGCAGGGCGGCTGCCTCCGCGAGTTCCGCTCGTTCCCGGGCGGCCACGTCCGCCGGCACCGTGGGCGTTGCAGAGGCGGGCTGCACGGTCCGCGTCGGAGAACTTGTCGTGGACCGGGGAGCGGCGGGTGCCGGCGACGTGACCGTTGCGCCCTGTGCGGGGCCGGGCGTGGAAGCCGTCGCGGCGGAGACCGCGACCGCGACCGCCACGGCGGCCGCGCCCAGTCCGAGGCCGATCAGGACCCACCGCCGCCGTCGTCCGGGCTGCGGTTCCGTGGCATCGGGCAGGTCGACCGGATCTCGCTCGCCGTCGAGGCCGAAGAGTCCGGGCTCGTCGTCCTTCTCGCGCATGCCGCCTCCTGCTCAGCCGACCGTCAGCCGAGTTCTCGGCAGCACCGGAGGCATTATTGACCGACCGCGTCCCGTAACTCCCGGCTGGGCCGGGTCAGCGGGTGAGGACGACGGGCAGGTCGGCGAGGCCGCGCATCACGAACTCCGGACGGCGCACCGGCTCGCCGCCGAGCGCCAGCGACGACGTCCGGTCGAGCAGGGCTCCGAACGTGGCCTGCAGCTCGACCCGGGCCAGGGGCGCCCCGATGCAGAAGTGGACGCCGGCGCCGAAGGAGATGTGTGGGTTCTCGCTGCGGCCCACGTCGAGGGTCTCCGGAGCCTCGAACACGGCGGGGTCGTGATTGGCCGAGCCGAGCAGCGCCGCGATCTTCTGGCCCTCGGTCACGGTCACGCCGCCGATCTCGACGTCCTCGGTGGCCGTGCGCTCGAACAGCTGCAGCGGGGAGTCGAACCGCATGAGCTCCTCGATCGCCGTCGGCAGCAGGGAGCGGTCCTCGCGCAGCCGCTGCAGCTGGTCGGGGTTGCGGAGCAGGGCGAGCGTGCCGTTGCCCGTGACGTTGACCGTCGCCTCGTGGCCGGCGTTGAGCAGCAGGATGCAGGTGGTGACCAGCTCGTCCTCGGTGAGCGTGGCGCCGCCCTGGTCGGTCACGGAGTCGTCCCGGACGGTGACCAGGTGGCTGACCAGGTCCTCGCCCGGCTTCTTCCGGCGCTCGGCGGCGAGGTCGCGCAGGTAGGCGACGAACTCGTCGGCGGCCCGCTCGGCGTCCTCCTCGCGCTGGCGCGTGCGGTCGTACTCGTACATCTTCACGATCGCGTTGGACCACGGCCGCAGCAGCGGGCGGTCCACGTCGGGCACCCCCAGCAGCTCGGCGATGACGGCGACCGGCAGCTGCTCGGCCACACCGGTGAGGAGGTCGACCGGCTCGGACCCGGCCGACCGTTCCACCAGACCGTCGACCAGCCGGCCGGCGAGGTCCTCGACCCACGGACGCAGCCGCTCGACGTGCCCGCGGGCGAACGCGGTGCTGATCAGCCGCCGCAGCCGGGTGTGGTGCGGCGGCTCCATCTCCAGGATCGCGTTGCGGTGGATGAGGTTGAAGCTCTCGAACCGGCTCTCCGGCTCCTTGTCCTTCCAGATCCGGCCCAGCCGCCGGTCACGCAGGACGGCGTTGGACTCGGTGTGGGTGAAGGCCAGCCAGAGACCCGATCCTTCGTGCCACTGCACCGGCGCGACGGCGCGGGCGCGGGCGAACGAGGGGTAGGGGTCGGCGACGACGGCGGGATCGGTGAGGTCGAGTAGGGCGGAGGCCGAGGTCACGCCGGCGAGCCTAGGTGCCGCGACGGGGCGTTCCGCCGCCCCACATACGCTGCTGGGCATGGCCTCCCGCAAGCGCTCCTCCGCCCCCGCCGCCGCGCCGGAGGGGATCAACCCGAAGGCCCCGTGCCCCTGCGGCTCCGGACGCCGCTACAGGCACTGCCACGGCTCGGGTTACGCGCCCCCGGTGGCCCGCCCCTTCGAGGGCCTCCCGGGCGAGGCCGACTGGGTTGCCATGCGTGAGCTGGTGCCCTCGGCCACCGCCACGCTCCGGACGACGGACGGCCGCGAGGTGACCCTGGCCAGCGTGCTGCCCGGCGGCACCCCCGCGCTGGTCCGCGCCAACGGCGAGATTCTGCTCGGCGTCCAGATGCAGACCTCCTCCGACGACGTCAGCCGCGACATCGGGACGGCGCTGGCCGCGGCACTGGAGTCGCCCGCGGGCGCGCCGGTCGACCCGGGTCCCATCGGCGCGGCCGGCTCGGCCGGCCCCCGGCTGCAGGAACAGCTCGACCTGAGTGCGCCGTTCGAGGTCGTCGTCCATGACGACTTCGGCTTCTGGCTGGAGGGCACCGACCCGGGGGCGGCCGCCCTGGCCGGGCTCGAGCACGCCAGCGAGGCGATCCTGCCGACCGTGCGGCTGGCCGGCCTCGACGCCGCGTACTGGGTGCGGCCGGGTAACGAGCGCGCGCACCTGCGCTGGGTGCGCCACGAGCCCGAGGAGAAACTGCTCGACGCGATGGCCCGCCTGTCGGCCGCCGAGCAGCTGACGCTCGGCGAGGGCACCCGCTACGCCGGGGCCTTCCGCGCCCTCGGCCTCGTCGTCCCGGTGTGGGACCTGCCTGCCGACACCCCGGCGGAGGACTGGAACGGGCCGGCTCGTGAGTTCCAGACCAGGCTGGAGCAGGCCCTCGCGGCGACCGAGCCGCTCACCTCCGACGAGCGCCGCGCGCGGGCCGGCCTGCTCTCCCGGCAGATCACGCTGCGCTGAGCCGATCGGCGGCCAACACGGCCATTTCGGCCGCCCGTCAGAGGGGCTCGCGGGTGATCGGGCAGGACATGCACCGCGGACCACCGCGGCCGCTGCCCAGCTCGGAGCCGGCGATGCGCACGACCTCGATGCCGGCGGCCTCCAGGGCCTCGTTGGTGACGGTGTTCCGCTCGTAGGCCACCGCCAACCGCGGGGCCAGGGCGAGGGTGTTGTTGCCGTCGTCCCACTGCTCGCGTTCGGCGGTCACCGGGTCCAGGCCGGTGTCGATCACCCGGAGCCGGTCGATGCCCATGGCCGCGGCGGCAGCGACCACGAAGGGCTGCGGTCCGGACACGGTCAGCTCGACGGTGTCGGCGTCGTCGGCCACGCCCTCGGGGGCGGTGACGGTCCAGGCCATCAGCGAGTCCGCGACCGCCGGGTACATGACCATCGCGTCGACGTCGACCATGGTGGCGATGGTGTCCAGGTGCATGGTCGCCCGCTGCTGTGCGATGGGGACGACGAGCACCGTGTGGGCCAGCCCGCGGGCGAACAGCCGCCGCGCGAGCCGCTCCGCCCCGCCGGGCGTCGTCCGTTCGCCGACTCCGACCGCCACCACACCGGCGGCCAGCAGCAGGACGTCGCCGCCCTCGAGATGCTCCAGGTGGGCGCCGTAGAGCTGCTCGACGCCGGCGAAGCGCGGGTGGTGGGTGTAGACCGCCGCGGTGATCGTGCTCTCGCGGTGCCGGGCGGGCATGGCCAGTGAGGTCACCGCGACCTCGTCGCCCACCCAGACCGATGAGTCGCGGGTGAAGAGGAGGTTCGGCAACGGGGGAACGACGAAGTCGCCGCGCTGCATCACCTCGTAGGCCAGGCCGCGTCCGCCGCGCAGCTCGTCGTGGGCGAGTCCGGCGATGAGGGTGGCCGCGAGGTCCTCGGGGGAGAGCCAGGCGAGGTGGGTGGTGGCCGCCCGCTGGAGGGTGGCGCCCAGCCGGGGGTCGTCGACCGCCGCGCCGATCAGCTCGGCCCGCGCGGACGGGAAGGAAAGGATCTCGGTCAGCAGCCGGTCGAGGTACAGCACCTCGACGCCGCGCTCGGTCAGGGCGTCGGCGAACGCGTCGTGCTCCTCCTGCGCGCGCGCCACCCAGGGCACGCCGTCGAAGAGCAGCTGGTCGTTGTTGCGCGGCGTGAGGCGGCGCAGCTCGGACCCGGGGCGGTGCAGCATCACGGTGCGCAGCCGGCCGACCTCGCTGGTGGCGCCCATCACCGGGGCCTCGGTCGGGGGCGGGATCATGGGCAGAGGCTGGCACAGGGATCGGCTCCCGCGCCCGCCAGTGCCCCGTGTCCGCTGGATACTCTGCCGACGGCGGCCCGCAGCGAGGCGGCCCTTCGTCACCGGAGGTACCCCGTGGACCTGTTCGACCTGACCGGCAAGGTGGCCGTGGTCACCGGCGGGACCCGCGGGATCGGCCTCATGATGGCCCGCGGGCTGCTCCAGGCGGGAGCCCGCGTCTACATCAGTTCGCGCAAGGCCGAGGCGGGGGATGCGGCGGTCGCGGAGCTGTCCGGCTTCGGCAAGGTGGTCTCGGTACCGGCCGACCTCTCCCGCGAGGAGGAGTGCCGCCGTCTCGCGTCCGTGGTCGGCGAGCGCGAGGACGAGGTGCACATCCTGGTCAACAACGCCGGTGCCACGTGGGGCGAGCCGCTCGAGACGTTCCCCGAGTCGGCCTGGGACAAGGTGCTCGACCTCAACCTGAAGTCGCCGTTCTTCCTCACCCGCGCGTTCCTCCCGCTGCTGGAGGAGGCCGGGACCCAGGACGACCCGGCGCGGATCGTCAACGTGGGCAGCATCGACGGGCTGCACGTGCCGCCGATGAGCACCTATTCGTACTCGGCGAGCAAGGCGGCGCTGCACCACCTCACGCGGGTGCTGGCGAAGCAGCTCGGCCCCCGCCACATCACGGTCAACGCCGTCGCCCCGGGACCGTTCGAGTCGAAGATGATGCACAGCACGCTCGAGGCGTTCGGCAAGGAGATCGCGGCCCGGTCGCCGCTGGGCCGGATCGGCCGCCCCGACGACATGGCCGGCGTCGTCGTCTTCCTGTCCAGCCGGGCAGGGTCCTACGTGACCGGCTCGGTCATCGCCGTGGACGGCGGGATCGCGACCACGCGCTGAGAGCGGCGGCCGGCGTGGTGCCGGCCGCACATGGAACAGGAACGTGCGCCGAGGCGGGTCCCACACGCGGTGCTGACCTGTGAGCATCTCGGGCCGGACGTCGGTCGTGACCCCTTGTATCCGCCAAGGGTGACGGCCGCTCTTTCTCCCGTCCGGTTCACCCCGCGGCGTGCCACCGCGGCCACCGAGAGGAAACCCGCCTGATGGGTATCTCCGAGCTCCCCCGCGAGCCCGAGTCCGCCACCGTTCCTGCCCTCATCGACCCGGTCCTGATCGACCCGGCAGTCCTCGACACGCTGGCGCCGGCCTTCCCTGCGGGTGACGTCGACGAGCTGCGCAGCGTCGTCCACGGCCCTGTCTACGCCGCCGGCGACGACGGGCTGGCCGCCGAGGTGGCCACCTGGAACGTCGCGGTCCAGCACACTCCGGCGATCGCGGTCGGCGCCACCTGCGCGGCCGACGTCGCCGCCGCGGTCGCGTGGGCGGTCGCGCACGACCTGCGGGTCGCCGTCCAGGCCACCGGCCACGGCCCGGTCCGCAACGCCGCCGGCTCCCTGATGATCACCACCCGCCGCATGCAGGGCCTGAGCATCGACCCTGACCGGCGCATCGCCCGCGTCCAGGCCGGCGTCACGTGGGTCCGCGTGATGGAGGCCGCCGCCGAGTTCGGGCTGGCCGGGCTGTGCGGCTCGTCGTCCGACGTCGGCGTCGTGGGCTACACCCTCGGCGGCGGGATGGGCTCTCTGGGCCGCAAGCACGGGTTCGCCGCAGACCACGTCGAGGCCGTCGAGATGGTCACCGCCGACGGCCGGCTGCACCGGATCTGCGCCGACTCCGAGCCGGAGCTGTTCTGGGCCGTCCGAGGCGGCAAGGGCAACTTCGGCATCGTCACCGCGCTGGAGATCGAGCTGATCCCGGTGTCCTCGCTGCTCGGCGGCGGCATCTTCTTCGCCGCCGACGACGCCCACGCGCTCCTGCACCGCTTCCGCGAATGGGCCCCGACCCTTCCGGAGGAGGTCAGCACATCGATCGCGATCATGCGGATGCCGCCCATGGAGCAGCTGCCGCCGCCACTGCGCGGGCAGACCGTCGTCCACCTGCGGTACGCGTACGCCGGGAACGACCACGCCGAGGCCGAGCGCCTGCTCTCGCCGATGAAGGTCGCCGGGACGATCCTGCTCGGCTTCGTGGGCCCGATGCGGACCGATGAGATGGACGGCATCCACATGGACCCCGTCGACCCCATGCCGGCGTGGGAGAAGGGGATGCTGCTCACCGACCTGACCGAGGAGACGGTCGACGCGCTGCTGGCCACTGCCGGCCCGCAGCTCGACATCCCGCTGATCATGGCCGAGGTCCGCCTCATGGGCGGAGCCCTGGCCCGGCCGGCGAAGGTGCCCAACGCCGTCCCCGGTCGCAGCGGCGCCTTCGCGGTGCTGGTGCTCGGCCCCGGCATCCCGGAGATGGCGCAGGTCGTGCGGGCGGTCGGCAAGGGGGTGCTCGGTGCGCTCGGGCCGTGGAAGGCGCCGGAGTCGATGATCAACTTCCTGGGTGACGTCTCGGGGCCGGAGGAGGTCGCCGCCGCCTACGGGCCCGCGATCCAGCGGCTGCGCGAGGTGAAGGCGGCCGTGGACCCGGCGGGCGTCTTCTCCTTCGGGCACGCGATCTGACGACTCCCCCCTGACGAGATCTGCACACTCGCCCTCATCAGGCCCCGGAAGGGGGCGAATGTGCAGATCTCGTCGCTCAGTCCGGCAGCAGGACGCCGGGGTTGCAGACGCCCTTCGGGTCCAGCCGCTCCTTGACCGCGCGCAGCACCTCGACGCCCAGCGGCCCGACCTCCCGCTCCATCCAGGGGCGGTGGTCGGCGCCGACGGCGTGGTGGTGGGTGAGCGTCCCGCCGGCGGCCAGGAGCGCGTCCGTCGCCGCCCGCTTGGCCGTCAGCCACTGCTGGATGGGCAGGGCGTCGTCGCGGTCGGCGAGCACCGTCACGTACAGCGAGGCGCCCGTCGCGTAGCCGTGCGAGACGTGGCTCATGATCAGCGGCCGCCGTCCGTCGCGGGTCAGCGACTCGCGCAGGGCCCGGCGGACGGCGTCGTAGACGGTGGGCAGCTTCGACCAGGTGGCCGCCGTCTCCAGCGTCTCCACCAGCAGGCCGGCGTCCATCAGCGTGTCCCGCAGGTAGGGGGCGGCGAACCGGTGGCTCTTCCACGACTCCCCGACCCGGCGGCCCAACCGGATCGCCCCGCCGTCCCGCAGCAGCGAGGCAGCGGCCTTCATCCGGGCCCGGACGAGGGCCGGCACGCCCTCCCAGCCCAGCACGAGCAGGCACCCCTCCCCGTGACCCCGGGTCTTCAGGGTGCTGCGCAGCGCACGGGCGCCGGTGCCGGAAGCCATGAGCAGGTTGGCGCGGGTCTCGTCGGTGTCGGAGAGCCGCACGATGTCGGGCAGCAGGCCGTGCCGCGCCAGGTGCTGCATCGCCGCGAGCCCGGCCGGCCAGGAGCGGAACGACCACCCCTCGTAGGAGCAGCTGGTGGGCTTGGGGCGGATTCGCAGCGTCACCTCGGTGATCACCCCGAGGGTGCCCTCCGAGCCGAGGGCCAGGCCCAGCAGGTCGGGGCCGGCGGCGGTCGCGGGCGGATGGCCCAGCTCCAGCACTCCGGCCGGCGTGGCGAGGGTCAGGCCGGCGACGAGTTCGTCGAACCGGCCGACGCCGGTGGAGTTCTGCCCGGCCGAGCGCGTCGCGGCGTACCCGCCGATCGTCGCGAACTCCCAGCTCTGCGGCAGGTGACCGAAGGTCAGCCCCTCACGGGAGAGCTCCTCCTCCAGCGCCGGGCCGCGCATGCCGGGGCCCACGGTGACCAGCGACGACGGGATGTCGAGCGACCGCAGCGATGACATCCGGCCGAGGTCGAGCGCGACCGAGGGCCGGTCGTCGGGGTCCACGCCGGCGAGGCCGCCGACGACGCTCGTCCCACCGCCGAACGGGACGACGACGACGCCGAGCTCGCTGCAGGCGGTCAGCAGGGCGGCGGTCTCCTCGGTGGTGCCGGGCAGGACGACGGCGTCCGGGGCGTCGGAGGCGTCGCCCTCGCGCCGGCGCAGCAGGTCCAGGTAGCTCTTGCCGCCGGCCCGGCGCAGCCGCGACTCCCGGTCGGTGCGGACGTTCTCCTCGCCGAGCAGCTCCACGAAGCGGGCCCGGGCCTCCTCCGGCAGCCGGGACGGCGCCACCGAGATGTCGGCGACGGCGACCGGCGGGGTCGGCCGGGGGGACCAGCCAAGCTCCTTGGCCAGGTAGCGGCGGGCGGCCTTCGGCAGCGCGCTGCTGAGGTCCCCGTCGGGCGCGGGCGAGGTGGCGGTGGTGGTGCTGGGGCCGGCCGGGCCCCAGCCCTGGATCGTCAGTTCCGGCTGCTCGGGCACCGCTACAGTCTGCCGGTGCCTCCGTCGGAGCGACCACGGTGACCGCCTCCCTTCCCGGGACGCTCTCCCCGGGACGACGTGCTGCCGACCTGGCCGCAGTTGCCGGGGCCGACGTGGACGTCGTGGTCGTGGGTGGCGGGGTGACCGGCGCCGGCGTCGCGCTCGATGCGGCCAGCCGGGGCCTGTCGGTGGTGCTGCTGGAGCGCGCGGACCTCGCCGCCGGCACCAGCCGGTGGTCCTCGAAGCTCGTCCACGGCGGCTTGCGGTACCTGGCGCACGGGGAGATCGGGCTGGCGCGGGAGAGCGCCCGCGAGCGCGCCGTCCTCATGGGCTCGACGGCGCCGCACCTGGTCCGGAAGCTGCCCTTCCTCGTGCCCGACGAGGCGGGCCGGGACGTGACGGCGCTCGCTGCTGCCGGTGCGCGCCTCGGTGACGCCGTCCGGTTGTCGGTGCCCGGTGGGCGCGGTTCGCTGCCGTCGACCCAGCGGGTGGGCCCGGACGACGTCGCGCGGCTGGTGCCCGGGGTCCGGCCCGGCCGCGGCGGCGTCGTCTTCTGGGACGGGCAACTGGTGGACGACGCCCGGCTCGTGGTGGCGATCGCCCGTACGGCGGCGGCGTACGGCGCGCGCATCCTGACCGGGGCGACGGTGACCGCCGTCGACGGGTCCGACGTGCACGCCATTGTCGACAATTCCGAGGCAGTGACCGTCCGGACCCGCGTGGTGGTCAACGCCACGGGGGTGTGGGCGCAGCGGCTGGCACCCGATATCCGGCTGCGGCCGTCACGCGGGTCCCACCTCGTCGTGCGCGGGAGCCGGCTCGGTGCGCCGTCTGCGGCACTGACCGTGCCGCTGCCGGGCTCGCGGTCCCGCTATGTGTTCGCGCTGCCGCAGGCCGATGGGCTGGTCTACCTCGGGCTGACCGACGAGCCGGTCGACGGGCCGGTGCCCGACTCCGATCCGGTACCGAGCGACGCCGAGGTGCAGCAGTTGCTGGACACGGTCAACCAGGTGCTGGCCGAACCGCTGACGCGGGCCGACCTGGTCGGGGCCTACGCCGGGCTGCGGCCGCTGGTGCTGCCGGCCGGCACCGGCCCCGGCGACGCGACCGCGGACCTCTCCCGCACGCACCTGTTGCAGTGGGACGGACCGGTTCTGACCGTGGTGGGCGGCAAGCTGACGACCTACCGGGCGATGGCCGAGCAGACCGTGGACGCCGTGGTGGGCCGCCTCGGCCGCGGCGCCGCCCGCTCGCTGACCGGGCGGCTGCCGCTGGTGGGTGCTGCGCCGAGGGCGGTGCTGGAGCGGGTGGGCGCGGCGTCCCGGCTGGTGGCCCGCTACGGCACGGAGGCCCCGGTCGTCGAGGCGCTGGGGTCCGCCGCGGTCATGGCCGGCCGGATGGAGACGGTGGGGGAGTTGCGGTTCGCCGTCCGCCACGAGGGCGCGCGGACCGTTGCCGACCTGCTGGACCGCCGGACCCGGATCGGCCTGGTGCCGGTGGATCGCGCCCGCGCGGTGGCGGTCGCCGAACGGGTGCTGGCCGAGGAGTTCTAAACGTACTGACTGTGAGCATGGCCGGGTCGGTTCGTTGATGGTGGGCTGACAGCCGGCAGTGGTGGGTGTGAGGCGGGCGACCACCTCGGGGGCGGCGAGCCTGTTGCAGAAGGCGTCGCCCCGTCGGCCCACCACCGGACTTTCGGCGCCGAAAGTCCGGCCGTCACCCCGAACTTTCGGTGCGGAAAGTCCGGGGTGGTGGGTGGCCGAGGACGGCTCGGCCGCACGACCTCGTCTCACGGTATGAGACGACCGTTCCATTCTGCGGGACGATGCGTTAAGACTGTCCCCGTGGATACGTACACCCACGGCCATGCCGAGCCGGTGCTCCAGTCGCACCGCTGGCGGACCGCCGAGAACTCCGCCGGTTACCTCCTGCCCGTGCTGCGGCCGGGCCTCGACCTCCTCGACGTCGGATGCGGTCCCGGGACGATCACCGTGGACCTCGCCGCCCGCGTCGCGCCGGGCCGGGTGGTCGGGCTGGACGTCTCCGCGGACCCGCTGGCCGAGGCGCGGGCCGCGGCCGATCGCGCCGGGATCCCTGTCTCGTTCGAGGTCGGCGACGTCTACGCGCTCGAGGCGGCCGACGACACCTTCGACGTCGTCCACGCCCACCAGGTGCTTCAGCACCTGACCGACCCGGTGGCCGCGCTGCGGGAGATGGCGCGGGTGTGCCGGCCGGGCGGCGTGGTCGCGGTGCGGGACGTCGACTACGGCGCGGTCTCGTGGTTCCCCGCCGACGACGGCCTCGATCGCTGGCTCGACCTGTACTACCGGGTGGCCCGGCGCAACGAGGGCGAGCCCGACGCCGGCCGACGGCTGTTGTCGTGGGCGCACGCGGCGGGGCTTCGGGACACCGTGGCGACGACGACCTCCTGGTGCTGGGGGACGCCGGCCGAGCGCGAGTGGTGGGGGAACTCGTGGGCCGGCCGGGCGACCGCGTCAGCGTTCGCCGAGCAGGCGGTGGCCTACGGGCTGGCGTCGGAGGCGGAGTTGGAGGAGATCGCGGCCGCCTGGCTGAGCTGGCGCGACGCCGACGACGGCTGGCTCGGCATGCTCCACGGGGAGCTGCTCATCCGCGTCTGACCCGGCGAGATCTGCACACTCGCCCCCATCAAGCCGCTGATGAGGGCCAGTGTGCAGATCTCGTCCGGGCGGCGTCATCCCTGGCGGGCGGCGTTGGCCTGGACCGCGGTGCTCACGTACTGCGCCAGGCCGGGCGCGATCTGCTCGTAGTGGGCAGTGAACCGCTCGTCCTCGACGTACATCCGACCGAGACCGGCGTGCATCGCGGGTGGGCAGTCGTAGAAGTTCCGGGTGATCTGCTGCCGGTGCTCCTCCGCCAGGTCCATCGCCTCGGCCGAGTCAGGGGCGGCGCCGGACTGCAGTGCGGCGGCGAAGCGGCGCTCGATGTCGTCGCCCTCGGCCTTGATCCGCACCCAGTCGTTCTTCGAGTAGCTGCGCGTCCGCCGTTGGGACTGCGCCCACGCGTCGGTGTCGCCCCACTTCTCCTCGGCCTCGGCTTCGTACTCCTCGGGCAACCAGTCGCCGAACACCTCGAACCGCTCCTCCGGGGTCAGTGAGATCCCCATGCTGCGTGCCTCCATCTCCTTCTCGACGGCCGCGACCATGGCCCGGGTGCGCTCGAGTCGGTCCCGCAGCAGCCGGTGCTGGCGGCGCAGGTGCGCCTCGGGATCGGCGTCGGGCGCGTCCAGGAGCGTCGCGACGTCCTCGAGGGAGAACCCGAGCTCGCGGTAGAGCAACACCTGGTGCAGCCGGTCCAGATCGGCCGCCGAGTACTGCCGGTAGCCGGCCGCCGTCCGCCCGGACGGCGACAGCAGGCCGATGCGGTCGTAGTGGTGCAGCGTGCGCACCGTGACGCCGGCCAGCGCCGCGACCTCACCCACGTTCATCGCGTTCCTCCCTTCTCGTGACGAGGAGGAGCCTGCAGCCTGACGCGGCGTCAGGGTCAAGCGCTATTTTTCAGGATGTGAGGAGGCGGATCGTCTCGATCACCGCGATGACGGCGAACACCGAGAACAGGATCGCCGCGACGAGGCGGATGAGCCGGATCGGCAGCTTGTCGGCCAGCTTCTTGCCGAGGAACACGGCGAGCGCGGACACCACGAGCAGCGCTGCCCAGGAGCCGATGAACACCGACACCGGGTCGTCGTAGCGGGCGGCGAGACCGGCGGTGGCCAACTGGGAGAGGTCGCCCCACTCCGCGGCGAAGAGCACCCCGAACGAGATCGCGGCGGCTTTGAGGAACGACGGGTGTGCGGGCGCGTCGACGAGGTCCTCTTCCTCCTCGGCGCCGCTGCGGACGCTGCGCCACAGGATCAGCGCACCGACCAGGAACAACAGCGCCACGACGCCGCTCACCACGGCGTCGGGCAGCAGTGTGAGCAGGCTGCCGGCAGCCACCGCGATCAGCGACTGGACGGCGAACGCCACCCCGACACCGACGAACACCGGCAACGGCCGGAACCGGGTGGCCAGGACGAGAGTGGCGAACAGCGTCTTGTCCGGCAGCTCCACGGGCAGCACCAGGATGAACGCGGCCGCGATGACCGACAGGACCACAGAATTCCTCTTCCACTCGGCAGTGCCGGGCGGATGCAGGCAGCCTCCGACCGGCAGCGCAGGCTGCATCAGTCGAAGGTCTCGCCCATCCACGTCAGGGACGTGGACCCACTGACCGGGCGGCCGGTGAAGGCGCGCCAGCATGTCGACCAGCGGACGGGGGGCTACTCCCCTTCGTCAGCAAGAGTAGCCGACAGTCACGGGCACATCGGGTGCGCAGGGCCGAGGACGGCGCTAGCGTCCGCCCATGCCGTTCCGTTGACGCCCGTCTCCGAACGCACTTCCGCCCGCCGCCCGGTCGGTGGCCCGGCTCGCGGTGGCTTGGGCCGCGCTGTCCGAGCTGGTTCCGTACTACCCGCTCTATGCGCTGCTCTTCCTCGACACCGGCCTCTCCGACGCCCAGATCTCGGCGCTCTTCGCGATCTGGGCGGTGACCGGGTTCGTCACCGAGGTGCCCTCGGGCGCCCTCGCGGACCGGTGGTCCCGGCGCGGGGTCGTGGTCCTGGCCGGCTTTCTCCAGGCTGCCGCCTTCGTGGTCTGGACGGCGGCGCCGCAGGCGTGGGCCTTCGCCGTCGGCTTCGTGGTGTGGGGCATCTCGGGCGCACTGGTGTCCGGCGCGAGCGAGGCCCTGGTCTACGACGCGCTGGCCGCGGTCGGTGCCGCGGACTGCTACGTCGGGGTCAACGGCTGGATGGTCTCCGCCGAGCTGCTGGTCCAGGTTCCGACGGCGTTCGCCGCTGGTGCGCTGTACGCCGTCGGCGGCTATGCGCTCGTCGGGTGGGTCAGCGTCGCGACCTGCCTGGCCGCCGCCGCCCTGGCGCTGCGGTTCCCCGAGGCGCCACGGACAGCCGAGGACGACGACTCGCTCGGGGTCACCCTCCGGCAGGGCCTCGGCGAGGCGCTGCGCAACCCGCCGCTGCGCGTCCTCGTGCTCGCCGTGGCGCTGATCGGCGGCCTGGACGCGATCGAGGAGTACTTCCCCGTCCTCGCCGGCGACTGGGGAGTGGCGACGCCCGCCGTCCCGGTCGCGGTGCTCGTCATCGCGCTCGCCGGGGCCGCCGGTGCCGCACTGGGTGGCCGGGCCGACCGGCTGCGCGCAGGCACGCTGCTCGCGTTCCTCGTCGCAGCGGCGGGCTGCCTCGCCGGAGCCGCGGTCTGGGCGCGCCCCGCCGCGCTCGCCGTCGTCGCGGCCTTCTACGCGCTCTACCTCGCGGTGCTCGTCGTCGCCGAGGCGCGGCTGCAGGCCCGGATCGCCGGCGCGCGCCGGGCGACGATCACCTCGGTCGCCGGCCTGGGCGTCGAGATGGCGTCGCTGTTGGTGTTCACCGCCTGGGCGATCGGCGGTCCGGTCGCGGTCGCCGTCCTCGTCCTGGCGGTCGTCCCCGTCGTCCGGGCCGGACTGCGGACCCGGGAGACCGGCTAGCCGAGCGACTCCCTGGCCCGCTGCAGGTAGGCCGACGGGGTCGTGCCGACGACGGATCGGAAGTCCCGGCTGAAGTGCGCCTGGTCGAACCAGCCCAGCGAGGCGGCCAGCCCGGCCAGGTCGTGGACCTCGCCCGCGTCGATGGCCGCGGCGGCGTCCTGCAACCGGTACCGGGCCAGGACCGCCTTCGGGCTCACCCCGACGTACGTCGCGAACAGCCGCTGCAGCGATCGGACGCTCATCGCCCCGAGCGCGGCCACCTGGTCGACCCGCACGAGGTCGCGGTCGTCGATCATCGCGCCGACCAGCCCGAGCAGGTCGAGGTAGGCGCCGGGCGGTTCGGACGCCGTGGGCGCCAGGGCCGCGTCCAGGACGGCGGCGCGGTCGTCGTCGTCCTCCGCCGACAGGACGGCGGACAGCAGCTCGCCGGCCGACAGCCCGAGCTGGCGGCCCAGGGGGTCCACGCTGTCCCGGCCGGGGAGGACGCCGGTCAACGCAGCGAAGCCGCCCGGCCGGAACTTCGCTGCGGTCACCCGTCCCGCACCGACGAGGTCGACGCTGAAACGCCGGGTCACGACGCCGTGCAGCAGGACCGCGGGCAGCTCGTGGCCGAAGCGGGGGTGCGTGCCCTGCTCCACGGAGACGTTCACGCTCGGATGGCTGAGCACCTCGGAGCGGAAGGGGGGCTGCCCGGTGAGGTGCCACCGCACCGACCAGTACCGCTCCACGAAGGGCCGCAACGGCTCGGCCACCCGGGCATCGCGGCGCAGGTTCGCCTGCTCGGCGACCTCCGCGGGGCGCAGGATGCCGCGCAGCGTCGCACCGCGGTCGAGCGCACCTGTCGCGTTCTTCCAAGACGCCACGGCCGCAGCCTAGGCACAGTCGGGGACATGACGATCACCGACGGAAAGCCCGAGGGCTACACCACCGTGACCCCGTTCCTCGTCTGCTCGCCCGCCCGAGACGCGATCACCTTCTACGAGGAGGTGTTCGGGGCGACCGTCGTCGGCCGCATGGACGGCCCCGACGGCACCGTGATGCACGCCGAGCTCGACCTCGGCGACGGCCGGCTGCAGCTCAGCGACCCCAACGAGGCGTACGGACTCGTCGTCCCGGCCCGGGACGGCGACACGGTCAGCGGCTCGACCTGCATCTACGTCTCCGATGTGGACGCCGTCTTCGACAAGGCGGTGGAGCGTGGGGCGACCGTGCGCGAGAAGCCGGCCACCTTCGTCACCGGCGACCGCTTCGCCTCGATCTACGACCCCTTCGGGCACCGCTGGGCGGTCATGACCCGGGTCGAGGACGTCAGTCCGGAGGAGTCGGAGCGCCGGCTGTCCGAGTGGGCGTCGACGGAGGGCTGAGGGACAGTCGGGGCAGCAGGACCTGGACCAGCGGACCGATCGCGACCGCGTAGAGGACGGTGCCCACGCCGAGCGTGCCGCCGAGCAACCAGCCGCTGGCCACGACGGCGACCTCGATCGACGTCCGCACCAGCCGGACGGACCGGCCGGTGCGGCGGACCAGGCCGGTCATCAGCCCGTCCCGCGGCCCGGGGCCGAGGTGGACCCCGATGTAGGCCGCGGTGGCGACGGCGTTCAGCAGCACGCCGCCCAGGAGGAGCCCGACCCGGAGCGGGAGGGACGCCGGCGCGGGAACGAGGGTGAGCGTGGCGTCGACGGCCAGACCCAGCACGACGACGTTGCTGACCGTGCCGAGCCCCGGCCGCTGACGCAGCGGGATCCAGCCCAGCAGCACGAGGGCGCCGACGAGCATGGACACGGCACCGATCGACCAGCCCATCCGGCCGGCGAGCCCCTGGTGCAGCACGTCCCAGGGCATGTTGCCCAGCGTCGAACGGATGATGAGCGCCATCGAGATGCCGTAGAGCGCCAGCCCGGCGTAGAGCTGGCTCAGCCGGCGCGGGAGCCGGTGGCCACGGAGCGAGGGGACGGACCGGCGCGGGGACTGGAGCACCCGGCCAGCATGGCTCATGATTGGCCTGTGAACCACAGGCCAATCGGAGGGTAGTGGCGTGGAGACGACATCGGCCCGCCGGCTGGCGGAGCTGGTCGGCGACCTCGACGGCGAACGCCCACCCCGCTACGCCGCCCTCGCCCAGCGCGTGCGCATGCTGGTGGCCGACGGCCGGGTGCCGCTCGGCACGCGCCTGCCGGCGGAGCGCGAGCTCGCCGCCGCGCTGACGCTGAGCCGGGCGACCGTGACCGCGGCGTACGCCCGGCTGCGGGACGACGGCTGGGCCACCGCCCGCCAGGGCTCGGGCACCTTCGCGGCCCTGCCCCCCGGTCCGCACCGCGGTGCCTGGGTGCCCGGCCCGGTGGACGACGGGACCATCGACATGGCACATGCCGCGCCGTCGGCGCCGTCGTCGGTTCCGGCCGCCTTCGCCGCCGCCCTTGCCGAACTGCCGCGTTACCTGCCGCAGCACGGCTACCACCCGGCCGGGCTCCCCGACCTGCGCGCCCGGATCGCCGAGCGGTACACCGCGCGGGGGCTGCCGACGACGCCGGAGCAGGTCCTGGTGACGGCCGGAGCGCTGCACGGCGTCGCGACGGCGTTCCAGACCCTGCTGCGCCGCGGCCAGCGGCTGCTGACCGAGCAGCCGACCTATCCGAATGCGCTCGACGCGGCGCGGGCCCTCGGCGTCCGCCTCCTGCCGACCGCGCTCGACCCGGACGAGCCCGAGGCGTGGCTCGACGCGGCCGAGCGGGCGCTTCGCACGGTCCGACCGTCCGCGGCCTACCTCATGCCGGACTTCCACAACCCGACCGGCCGGCTGGTCGACACCGCCGGCCGCGAACGTCTTGCCGCGGCACTGCGGCGGGCGGGCACGACCGCCGTTGTCGACGAGACATTCGCCGAGTTGTGGCTGGATGCTCCCGCGCCGCCCCCGCTGGCCGGGTTCGGTGAGGGGCACGTCTCCGTCGGCAGCCTGAGCAAGACGTCGTGGGGCGGGCTGCGGATCGGCTGGGTGCGGGCCGAGGCCGAGATGGTGCGACACCTGACGGCGGTCGCCGTCCGGTCGACGATGGCCGGCCCGGTCGTGGAGCAGCTTGCTGCGTGCGCCCTCCTGGACGGCGCCGACGCGGCCCTCGCCCAGCTGCGGCAGCAACTGCGCGAACGTCGGGCGGTGTTGACCGGGGAGCTGCGGTCGCGGCTGCCGACCTGGCGGGTACCGGAACCGGCAGGCGGGCTCGTGCTGTGGTGCGGACTGCCGTCGTCGCGGTCCCGAGCGCTGGTCGCCGCGGCTGAGCGGCACGGGCTGCGGCTGGCGACGGGGCCGTTGTTCGGCACCGGCCATGCCCTGGACAACCGGCTGCGGCTGCCCTACACGCATCCTCCTGAGCTGCTGCGCACGGCGGTGGCCCTGCTCGCCCGGGCCGATGCGGACGTGGAGCGCGGCGCCGGGGCGGACGAGGTCGGTCGTGCGCCGTCGGATCCGGTGGTCTGATCAGCCGGCGGGGTAGGCGTCCTCGGCCGCGGCGGTGGCGGCCCGCAGCACCTCCTTGACCGGGAGGCCGAGCTCGTCGGCCAGCGCGGCGACGTCCTCGAACTCCACGCTGACGTTGACCACCCGCCCGCCGTCGACCGCGGCCTTCACACCGACCCGGCCGCCGAGTACCTCCACCGACGTCTGGTCCCGCTCGATCGCGACCTTTCCGACCGGGACGATCCGCAGGCCGATGGTGGAGGTCGTGGCGAACACCGCCGCCTGGACGTCGGCCACCGCGGCGGCGCGGCACAGCACCGACAGCATGTGCGCGGGCCGGCCCTTCTTCATCAGGATCGGGGTCAGCCAGGCGTCCGACGCCCCGGCGGTGAA